>JANNNT010000179.1:0-10787 GCA_031398685.1 Rhodocyclaceae bacterium
ATCTCGAACAGGACCGTGAAACGAAGTCGCGCCGATGATAGTGCATACTACGTGTGCGAAAGTAGGTCACCGCCAGGCTCCCCTCAAACACAAGCCCTCCCGCTCAACAGCGCCGAGGGCTTCGTGCTTTCTGAAAGGTCCGAGAGCACGCAATCAACTTCGAATTCTGTCAGAATGCTGCCATTGCATCGGAGTTTGTATGTCTTTAGAAAACGATCCCGCCTTTGGACGTCTGACCCTTGAATCACTTTCCCGAGCGTTGAGGCGAGGCTGGCAACTGTTCTTGCTCACCCGGCCATTAAGTGTTTCCTACGCAATGATTTTTGCTGTCGTTGGCGTGTTGATCCTGGTCGGAATAGAGCGCGCCAGTTTTGCCCCCATGATTTTTCCTTTCGCCGGGGGGTTCATGTTGATTGGGCCCGTGCTGCTCTCCGGTTTTTTCGCGATGGCAGATCGAATTGGGCACGCTGAAACCTGTACCGTTGCGGATATTGTCAGTGGATATACTCGTACTTCACGCGAAATGCTTTCCATTGCATTCGTCTGTACGCTGCTGTTCATGATTTGGGTCACTGATGCGGCGATTCTTTACGGTTTTATTGTCGGACGCTTGCCCATGCCGCTACAGGTACTGATTTCCCCCGAAGAAAACGTTATTTCCTTCCTGTTTTTGAGTTCCCTGCTTGGCGCTGTTCTGGCATTTCTGATCTTTTCGGTTTCCGCGTTCTCCGTTCCCCTGCTTTACTACCGTCGGGCCGGACTGGTCCGCGCGGTGTATCTAAGCGTAATGGCCGTGTTTGCCAATCTTCTCCCTAGCGTTTTGTGGGCAATAATTCTGTCAGTTACCATTATCGGCAGTATTTTTATTTTCCCAGTCTTCTTACTGACTTTCCCTGTACTAGCTTTTGCCAGTCATGCCTTATATCAGGAGCTTTTTCCTGAGTAGTGTGTCCGACATATGTGTCTCTTTCGTGGATCTGTCATGTTGAAAATTGGCCAAGACCTAGCAACACTGGGCGTCGCGCCGAAAGTCGCTAAATTTCGTAAAAATTACAGATCGCGGATCAGAGCGACTTCGAATCTGGACAAAACATAATCAAGGCTTCAATTACAGGCTTATTCATGAGCAAGGTTATTTGCTACGGACAGGGTGTTTTTGCCATCGATGCCGACTATGTGCGCCCGAAACTGGCGGCTATTCACCTGATTGTTGAAAATGGCCGGGCAGCTTTTGTCGATACGGGTTGTAATGACTCTGTGCCAAACGCGTTGGCTGCCCTCGATGAACTTGGTGTTCCGAGTCAAAACGTTGACTACGTTATCCTCACCCACATTCATCTTGATCATGCGGGCGGTGCGGGCGCAATGATGGAAAAATTCCCGAATGCGCGCCTGGTGGTTCATCCGCGCGGTGCGCGGCACATGGCTGACCCCTCCCGGCTGATCGAGGGCACGGTGGCCGTCTATGGCGCTGAAGCGACTTACCGTTTGTACGGCGAGGTGCTGCCGATAGATGCTAGCCGCATGATAGAAGCGACGCACGAGTTGTGCATTGATCTGGCCGGGCGGCAACTTCTCTGTCTTGATACGCCGGGGCATGCCAGGCATCACATTGGAATTGTTGACCAGAAAACAGGACACATTTTTACCGGCGATATATTCGGGATTTCGTACCGGGAACTCGACACAGATGGCCGCCAGTTCCTGTTCCCAACAACGACGCCTGTTCAGTTTGATCCTGAGGCCATGCATGCATCGATTGATCTGCTTATGAGTTATCGACCGCAAGCCATGTATCTCACGCATTTCAGCCGGATTCAGGACCTCCCACGACAAGCCGTTGAATTGCACCGACTCGTTGATGCACATGCAAATATCGCCCGTCGTGAGAAAAATTCGGGTTTAGACCGGCACGACAGGATTAGACAGGGACTTGCGCAATTGCTGCTCGAAGAAACGGCGAGTTTTGGCTGCAGGCTACCGTCACGGGAAATTCTGGCGATTTACGACAACGATCTGAATTTGAACGCTCAGGGGCTCGGGGTCTGGCTTGATGCCGAGAAGTAGCCGATTCTCAAGCTGATTGTTCATCCATGGCGATATGCCGCAGTACTTCGCTCGCCGCGAACAGGCCGAAGGTCGCCGTTACACATACGGATGAGCCGTAGCCAGCGCAGCTCAGACCAGCCAGCGTCGGCGCCTCATCACAACTGGCACCATTTTCCGGATAGCGCAGTGGTTCGCTGGAAAACACTGCAGGAACCCCGAATTTCTTTTTCTGATCGCGCGTAAATCCGTATTCCTTGCGCAGCAAAGCTCGTACCTTGGAAAGCAACGGATCCTGTATGGTGCGCGCCAAATCGATAATTTCGATGCGCGTCGGATCGATCTGTCCACCTGCTCCGCCGGCTGTGACGACGGGGATTTCGTGGGCTCTACACCAGGCAATCATGGCTGCCTTGCTGCGCACCTGATCAATGGCGTCGATCACATAATCGAAATCCCTGTTGAGCATCTGATCCAGATTGGTCGGCGAAACGAAGTCCTCGATGCAGTTGATCCGGCATGCCGGATTTATCGCCAAAATGCGTTCGGCCATCGCGTCAGTCTTGGCTTTGCCAAAGGCACCTCCCAGGGCGTGGATTTGTCGATTGACGTTCGATTCGGCCACCATGTCGAGGTCAATCAGCGTGATCTGGCCAATGGCAGAACGAGCCAGCGCTTCCGCCGCCCACGAACCGACGCCACCGATACCAACGATACAAACATGTGCGGATTGGAAGCGCGCCAGCGCAGCGGCACCGTAAAGCCTTTGAAGTCCTCCAAAGCGCCGTGCTAGATCGGCCTTGTGATCGGATGTCTGTTTGATCACCTGGCCTCAACCGTGTGGCGGATGACCCGATTGAAGGGCTCAATCCACTCCGGAGAAAACTGGTTGTCACAGGCATTGATCTCGGCAATGGCGCGCAATACGGAGCGGTTCCTGCCGCGATTGATGTGCTTCAACATGACGGCTTCGAAGGCATCCACAATCGCCAGAATTTTTGCGCCGTCGCAAATCTGTGCCGCCTCGATACCGATCGGGTAACCCTCGCCATTCGGCATTTCATGGTGTTGCGCCACCATTCCGGAGGCTTCACTCCAGCCGTCCATGCGCGAGAGAATCCCGGAGGCGTAATCCGGGTGCGTACGTAGAATCAGTTTCTCATCGGGGGTCATGTGCTCCAGCTTTAACCAGACCGACTCGGGCAGAAACATCATTCCGATGTCGTGCATATAGACAGCCGCTTCCAGTTGCATCGGATCAACCGCTTTACCCATCATCTCGTTCGTTTCCATGGACAGGCGCAGGAGACGCATGGTACGACCCTTGAACAGCGTGGAGCGTGCTTCAAGCTGATTGGCCAGCGTGTGGAAGAAACGAAGGTCCTCTGCCGCTTGTGATTTCGACTTGCTGGAAATGGACGAGGCGCGTCCGCGGATTGAATTTGAAGCTTCGGCAGCGGGACGGAATCCGGTGATGGCTTCAATTAATTCGCCGGCACAATCATCCATCTCTGAATCGCTTGCCAGAGCGAGTTTTTCCAGTCCTTGCACCAAAGCCAGCAGGCGCAGGCCGTCGAGAGATTTTCCGGAAAGCAGGCCTTCAGCCGCCAGTTCCAGACGGTCGAAAGCCAGCAGAACCGCTTCGGCAATGATGTCGCTGAAAGCAATTTCGTCGTTACGGAAGCGAGCAAGAACCGTCTCGATTGGATGAACGATGGCGACCGCCAGGTCGACTTTGCACAGCGCCGCATCGCCCTTTACATTGTGAATCGAGCGGAAAAGGCTGCCGATGACTTCACGGTCCTCCGGGTTTTTTTTCAGGCGCGCAATATCCCGTTCGATGCTTGGAGCGTGATCGCTCAGTGACTCAATGAATTCTTCTAGAGCGTCCTTGTCTGAAATAACGGGTGCAATGATTGTACGAATGTCCATATTGTTTCTCCCCGACGATTCTATTCCGGCCAGTTTAGCTGAAAGCCGAAGCAAGGGTTGGCGCATGTGGCTTTTGGCTTCGCGTTTCGCGTTGAACTGGCCGCAACGGCTTGGCTGGTCTACACTCCGTTTTTTAAAACACATGAAGGAAGACAGATGTCCATCACCACAACCGAATCCGGTCTGCAGATCGAAGAAATCAAGGTTGGAGAGGGCGATACCGCCGCCTCAGGCAAGTTTGTGAGCGTTCACTACACGGGTTGGCTCACCAACGGCACCAAATTTGATTCGAGCAAGGATCGTGACGAACCTTTTGAATTCCCGCTGGGTCAGCGTAACGTGATTGCCGGCTGGGATGAAGGTGTGCAGGGCATGCGTATCGGAGGCGTGCGCAAACTGACCATTCCGCCGCAACTCGGCTACGGTGCTCGTGGTGCCGGAGGCGTGATTCCCCCGAACGCCACACTGGTATTTGAAGTCGAATTGCTCGACATCAACTGATCAATGGCAGATACGCCCCGCAAAACCCTGGGCTTGCCGGCTCAGGCCAAGAGCGACGAAGCACCGGCCGGCACAGGTCGCAGGCCGATACGCGGTGGTGCGCCCAACATTAAACACAGGCCAGCCACACCAGTCACGGACGCAGCGCCACGATTCACAAGACAAGCGGCACAACAAAAGCCTCGCGGTACGCCTTCACGTGCGCCTGTTGTTCCGAAGGCAAATTCTCCTCTCCGGCCAGCGTCGGCGCCTGCGCTCAGCAAGGTTCCACAGAGTGGTGTGCGCATCTCCAAACTGATGGCTGAGCGCGGTCTGTGTTCGCGGCGCGAGGCGGATGGCTACATCGAGCGTGGCTGGGTTTTCGTCGACGGCGAGCGCGTCATGGAACTGGGGACGCGCGCTGATCCATCGGCAATAATCAAGTTGGACAAGGGCGCGCGTGCGGCACAACAGCAGCAGATGACCATTTTGCTGCACAAGCCGGTCGGCTATGTTTCAGGGCAGCCGGAACCGTGTTTCACGCCTGCTGTGACGTTGGTGTTGCCGGAGAATCAATATTGCACGCCTGATACGCCGCGCTTTCATGCTTCACATCTCAAGGGGCTGGCACCTGCCGGGCGACTCGATATCGACTCCACCGGCCTGCTGGTGCTGACGCAGGATGGGCGTGTGGCGCGGCAGTTGATCGGCGAAAACTCGACCGTTGATAAAGAATATCTGGTGCGTGTTGAGGGACGGCTTGATGCAAGAGGATTGGCCTTGCTCAATCACGGCCTCAGCCTTGATGACAGGAAACTCAAACCGGCCACGGTCGAGTGGCTCAACGAGGATCAGCTCCGCTTCGTGCTGAACGAAGGGCGCAAGCGGCAGATTCGCCGCATGTGCGAGTTGGTCGGGCTGAAAGCCGTCGGGCTCAAGCGGGTTCGTATCGGCAAGGTAAAACTGAGCGATTTGCCGCTCGGGCAATGGCGCTTCTTGCGCGATGATGAAACGTTTTAGCGACTGCTCCGGTTCGCCTTGACGAACAACTCCGGATCAACCATCACACCATTGAGTATCACGCTCCAGTGCAGGTGTGGGCCACTGGCCCGGCCAGTCATTCCGGACAGCCCGATGCGCTGACCCCGGCTGACCGAATCGCCTGCCTGCACATCGATGCGGTCGAGGTGACAGTACATACTGATCAGCCCATTGCCGTGATCGATGAACACCGTTTTCCCGTTGAAGAAGTAGTCATCAGTCGCCAGCACTTTTCCGTGCGCGCTGGCCTTGATCGGGGTAGCGCGCGGGACGGCCACGTCGAGGCCGGAATGCGGGGAACGTGGCTCACCATTGAAAAAACGGCGCAATCCGAAGCGACTGGCCAGTCGCCCTTCTGCAGGGAGAAGAAAATTGCTGTCGCTGTCGTCCGTGTCGCGCCAGTGCCGCTTCAGTCGCTGGATCGTCCCGATTTCTCCCAAGGCGCGTTCTTCGTCTGCGGACGAGAGCTTGATCTTGCTCGAATCCTTCAGCGTGATTCGTTGCTCCGGGTAGTTTTTGCTGCTGACCTCGAAGCGCACGATTTTCTGTTCGTCACCCGTGTCGAAGCGCAGTTCGTGGGAGCCCGCCGGTAGATCCAGTGCGAGGCCGACGACAGCAACCCAGTGCCCGTCGTCAGCGGATACAAGGACCTGTTGATCTCCGAGCCAGGCGCGTGGCGGATTTTCGTTGCCCAAAACGACGCCCAGACGGATCAGTGCGATACCCCCCGGAACGTTCGACGCTCTTGGCAGGGCGTGGGCGATTTCAGCGATTGCCACTGTGAGCAACACCAGGGTGGCAACGATCTGCCGAGTGCAAAAGCGAGTCATCGGAGGGGCTACAGCGACGCTGCCTTGAACGTGTCGCACTGGCGCAAGTCGCCTGAGTCCAGGCCACGTTTGAACCAGCGCATGCGCTGATCAGAGGTGCCGTGGGTAAAGGATTCCGGAACGATGCGGCCTTGCGACTGCTGCTGTAAGCGGTCGTCGCCGATGGCCGAAGCCGCATTCAGCGCCTGAGCGATCTCGCCGGGTTCGATGATATTTTTTGCCGCATCGGCGCGATTTCCCCATACCCCTGCAAAACAGTCCGCCTGCAACTCAAGGCGTACCGACAGGGCGTTGCCCTTTGCCTTGCTGGCGCCTTGCTGAGCCTGATGCACCTTGTCTGAAATGCCGAGCAGATTCTGTACATGGTGGCCGACTTCGTGGGCGATGACGTAGGCCTGCGCGAACTCGCCCGGGGCGTGGAAGCGCTCCTTCAGGTCGCGGTAGAAGGAGAGGTCGATGTAAACTTTCTGGTCGGACGGGCAGTAAAACGGCCCCATCGCCGACTGTCCGGTACCACAGGCTGTTGGCGTTGCACCGCTAAAGAGCACCAGCTTGGGCTGCTGGTAACGTTTGCCGCCTTCACGGAAGACCTGGTCCCACGTCGTCTCCGTGCTGCCCAGCACCCTGGAAACAAAGCGTGCCATCTCGTCATTGGCGGGCGGTTTACGCGCAGCCACCTGAGGCGGCGGGCTCTCGAAATTTGAAGCGAGGCCGAGAATGACCGAGGGGTCGATACCGAAGAAATAGCTGGCGGCCAGGGCGACTACGATGGTGCCGATCCCCAGACTTCCGCGCCCGATGCCGCCTCCACCGGAACTGCCGCCACTGTCGCGCCGGTCTTCCAAGTTGCTGCTTTCATCCTGGTCATCAAGTCGCATAAGTCATTCCACCATCTGCATACAGGGTCGACGATGCTAACAGTTACATCAGGCATCATGAAGTTACTCAGCGGCCTTGGTCGGGTCGCTGTTCGTTTTTTCGTCCGAAGCACGCGCCCGCTTCTGGAGCAAACGTTCATTCTTGCTGCCGTCGAAAAATGTGTAGCGACCGTACAGTTCGCAGCCTTTCATTCCGGGGTCGCAGGGCCGGTTTTCAAGCTTGCTGCATTTGCCGTTCAGTTCGTGAGGGCAACTCCATCCGCTGCCGGTCATTCAAGATTCCTCGGTTTTGATACTGAAGGGTGCATTGTCCACCGCATACGCATCGTCTTCAAGTCACGTAAGTCGGTTAAGGTGTGTGGTCGCGAATCTTTCGCGCGTTTGCTTGTCTGTGAGATACCTCGTCTTTTGACATGGTTCCCACCTTTCTTAGGAACAACGTGCAACCCATGATAAAACCGGAACATATCCTCAAGGATTGGATGCAGGCCGTCAACAATGGCGACCTTGAAGCACTGCTGGCGCTTTACGACGCCAAAGCCGTCGTGATCCCAACGTTTTCGAACCGGTTGCTCGGCAAACCCGAGAGCATTCGCGAATACTTCGAGAAACTGTGCAGTCGTGAGGATCTCAGTATTGCGCTGCATGAGAAAACCCTGACTATCCAGTCGATCAAGGACGATGTCTACGCGATGCACGGCATTTACTGCTGGCGTTTTGCAATCGATGGCGAGCTCCTGAGTTTCGAGGCGCGCTTCAGCTATGTTCTTGATCTTGCGCTGCCGAACCCGATCATTCAGCATCACTCGTCGCAGATTCCACGAATGCTTTAAACATGAAAATTACGGAAATCCCTTTCGGGACCACGGACTGGTCGACTGTCCCGCCAACTGAACACCACGGTGAAACTGGGTTGGCTTGCTGGCGGACGCAGCATTTCGGCGATATCCGGGTACGCATGGTCGAATACACGCCCGGTTATCTCGCGGATCACTGGTGCGTCAAAGGGCATATCCTTTTGTGCATCGATGGCGAACTGCACACTGAGCTCGAAGACGGACGTACGTTCACGCTAAAACCTGGCATGAGCTACCAGGTTGCAGATCACGCGGAACCTCACCGTTCTTACACCGCCGTAGGTGCGAGGCTGTTCATCGTTGATTGAGTCACCCTGGAACGCATGCCGATAGGCGATCTCGGCGTGCCATGGCGTGAAAGGTGCGTGGATGTTGGTTTTCCGACAGCACCTGTTCAAGACGTCCTATCGGCGGGCGTCGCAGCCCAGTGCTACTCCGTCGGCTTGATGATCCACGCGGCGATGAGCTCAACGGCCTCGTTTTCCATGCCGACATAACCGTGGTGATGAAAGGCTTCGCACGGGTTGCCGGTTGCTCCCGAGCCGCCGTTGACGATAAGCGTCTTCCTGATCGAGACATTCTGCAGGTTGCCAGCAATGGTTTTCGCTTCTTGGGCCTGACAGAACTTGCAGCCATCGTTTTCGTGATGAAACACCAGGGTCGGAACGCGGATTCTTGCGAGATCCTGTTGCGGAACCGCACCGTCAATTTTGTAGCCGGTAATTGATGAGGTGAGAACCACGCCCGAGACGAGATTTTCGCTATCCTGAATCGCTGCGGCCGCCGCCGAGATGGTGCCCATGCTGGTGCCGACCACCCAGATCGGAAGCGTGCTCTTGCGCTTGATGGCCTTGAAGAGGGCAACGTTGTCGGCGGCGTGTTTGTCTCCGATACGCACTCCTCCGAGCGCCAGATCGATGCCGTCCGAAGGGCGGCCGACCATCACCAGGTTGAAGGGATACGTCGCCCAGTGCCTGCCGGTTCGGATCAGGAAGTTTCCCGAACTTGGCCAGCCATCATCGCCAATGCGTCCGTACCCACCTCCTCCGCCCGAAAAAAGAACCACTGTCGCCACCGCATCGTTTCGCCAGTAGGCGTAGATCGGCACCGTCACGTTTTCGCGAGTGGCGACCCGTAGCACTTCGCCGACGCCGATTTCCTGAGCGTGCAGCACGGCGGAGAAGATCAGGGCGATAAAAAACAGGGTGCGTTTCATCGTACAACGTCACTCAGTCGTCGGCATCGAGCAGTTCCAGCACTTTTTCCGTTGGACGCCCGATCACGGCCTTGTCGCCGCGTACCACGATGGGGCGTTCAATCAGGATCGGATGGGTAGCGAGCGCATCGAGCCACTCCTCGTCGCTCAGTGTTTTTCCGGCGTAGTACTCCTTGAACACCTCCTCGCCACGGCGAACAAGTTCATCCGGCTTCATGCCGAGTTTCTTCAGCAGATCGCGCAGTTCTTCCTTGTCCGGCGGCGTCTTGAGGTAGTCGATCACCTCGGCGTTAACGCCCTTGGCCGCGATGAGTTCGCAGGCTGAACGGCTCTTTGAACAGCGGGCGTTGTGATAGATAACGATCGTTTGGTTAGTCATGATTTTCCCTGAAAGGGTTGATGATTCCAGCGTGCCCTGAAAAATTGGGCCGCTGATTCCATAGATTGAAAATATGGGCGCGTCTCCTCTTGGCTATCTTACACCGCCCCTTGCTGTGCCTCGCGCTATGCCGCGCACGCCAACGCGAACATGCCTTGCCGGCAGGGTTTCATACAGATGATGCCTTGATTTTGACCTTGATTTGAATCAGTCTTGGCATTTGCGGTCGATGTGCCAGGACTTTTCAGGACGTGGCCGATTCACGCATGGAAAACGATGGTCGATAAAGCGGAAACTGTCATTCTGATTCACGGACTCTGGATGCGCGGCCTGGTCATGCTTCCTCATCAGCGCTGGCTGCGCGGTGAAGGGTTTGCTGCGCACCGGTTTTCGTATCCGTCCTGGCGAGACGGTCTGGCCGACAATGTCCGTTTGCTCTCCAGCTTCGTCAAGGAAACGCCCGGCCACGTCATCCACCTCGTTGCGCACAGCCTCGGCGGTCTGGTCACGCTCAAGATGCTGTCGCAGGACTCCGACGCGCGCATCGGCCGCGTTGTCCTGCTGGGAGCGCCGTACGCGGGTTGCCATTGCGGTTTCACCCTCGCCGCGAAGCCCATGCTGTCGCGGCTGGTCGGAGCTACCTTTGAAGACTGGTTCAGACAGCCGCGCCCGGCTCTGCCGCCGGCAACGGAGATTGGCGTTATTGCTGGAACCCGTCGCATCAGTTTCGGGCGAATGATCCCCGGACTGGCTCGCCCCAACGATGGCCTCATCGCCGTGGACGAAACACATCTTGAAACGGCGACCGACAGCATCGAACTGAACGTCAGTCATTCCGGCATGCTCGTGTCTCGCGCCTGCGCCGGGCAAATCGCCAGTTTTCTCAGGACAGGGAAGTTCGCTCGTGTTTAGATTGATTGCTGCGTCCATCCTGCTCCTGCTCGTCGGCGGGTGCTCAACCATTGCCTATTATGCCCAGGCCGTCGAAGGGCATATGCGGCTCATGGCGATGACGCGGACCATTCAGGAAATGGTCATCGATGCCGGTACCGATCCCACGCTACGCCAGCAACTTGAACAAGCCAGCGCCATACGGGAATTTGCCAGCAAGGAACTTGCGCTGCCGAA
>JANNNT010000191.1:0-1729 GCA_031398685.1 Rhodocyclaceae bacterium
CATATCATCACCGTCAACGATTACCTCGCCAGTCGCGATTCCGAGTGGATGGGGCGTCTGCACCGTTTTCTCGGGCTCTCTGTCGGCGTCAATCTGTCGCAGATGGAGCACGCCGCCAAGCAGGCGGCGTATGCGTCCGATATCACCTACGGAACCAACAACGAGTTCGGCTTCGATTACTTGCGCGACAACATGGTCTACTCGTCGGGCGAGCGCGTACAGCGCAAGCTGAGTTACGCGATCGTCGATGAGGTCGATTCGATCCTGATCGACGAGGCGCGCACCCCGCTGATCATTTCCGGCCAGGCCGAGGATCACACCGATCTTTACGTGCGCATGAACCAGGTTGCGCCCATGCTTGAGCGCTGCCTGGAAGAAGACGGCCCTGGCGATTACTGGGTTGACGAAAAGGGCCATCAGGTTCTGATGAGCGAGGCCGGTCACGAACACGCCGAAGAAATTCTCGCCCGTGTCGGTCTCCTCCCCGAGGGCGGCAGCTTGTACGACTCGGCCAACATCCTGCTCATTCACCACCTCTATGCCGCCTTGCGCGCGCATACCTTGTTCCTGAGAGATCAGCAGTACGTGGTGCAGAATGGGGAAGTCGTCATTGTTGATGAGTTCACCGGGCGCCTGATGTCGGGCCGCCGCTGGTCGGATGGTTTGCACCAGGCGGTTGAAGCCAAGGAGGGTGTGGCTATCCAGAACGAAAACCAGACGCTGGCCTCGATCACCTTCCAGAATTATTTCCGCATGTACGGCAAACTCGCCGGCATGACCGGTACCGCCGATACCGAAGCCTACGAATTCCAGCAGATCTACGGTCTCGAGACGGTGGTTATCCCCACCAACCAGACGATGATCCGCGTCGACAACAACGACCAGATCTTCCGTACCGCCAAAGAGAAGCACGAAGCCATCATTGCCGACATCCGCGCCTGCCGCGAACGCGGGCAACCGGTGCTGGTCGGTACCACGTCAATCGAGAATTCCGAACTTCTCTCGACCTTGCTCGATGGTGAAAAGCTGCCGCATCAGGTGCTCAACGCCAAGCAGCACGCGCGCGAAGCCGAGATTGTCATCCAGGCCGGTCGTCCGGGCATGGTGACCATCGCCACCAACATGGCCGGTCGTGGTACTGACATCGTTCTCGGCGGCAGTATCGAGAAGCAGATCACCGCGATACGTGATGACGAAACGATTGATGCCGCCGAAAAAGAGGCACGCACCTCGGCCTTGCGCGCTGAGTGGCAGATCGTGCACAACCAGGTGGTGGCATCCGGCGGCCTGCATATCATCGGTTCCGAGCGCCATGAATCGCGCCGTATCGATAACCAGCTGCGCGGTCGTTCCGGGCGCCAGGGCGACCCCGGTTCTTCGCGTTTCTATCTCGCGCTGGACGATGCGCTACTGCGGATTTTTGCCGGCGAGCGTCTGAAGTCGATCATGGAACGCCTGAAAATGCCGGAAGGCGAGGCGATCGAACACCCGCTGGTCTCGCGCTCGCTCGAATCGGCACAGCGCAAGGTTGAAAGCCGTAACTTCGATATTCGCAAGCAATTGCTCGAATACGACGACGTAGCCAACGATCAGCGCAAAGTCATCTACTCGCAGCGCAACGAACTGCTCGAGACCGATGACATTTCGGAAACCATTACTGCCATGCGCCAAAGTGTCCTCTACGATACCTTCCGTCGCTATGTGCCGGCCGATAGCGTTGAAGAGCAAT
>JANNNT010000219.1:0-5571 GCA_031398685.1 Rhodocyclaceae bacterium
TTCAACAGCGGCTTGCGACCGCGCTGCCGGCCGCTCGCCAGCTTCTCGCCGGAACGCCGCAGTCACGGCCAAATCATCTGGAGGATGGCTACAACGCGCTGAAAACCTATCTCATGCTCAAGCAAAAGGAGCGCATGGACATCTCCCATCTCTCCGACCAGATTCCAAAGTACTGGCGTCCGTGGCTCAACGCCAACAAGGGCAAGGGAAGTCAGGAAGAAATCAACCGCCTGGCGGAACGGACAGTCGCTTTCTATGTATCGCAAATTGGCGAGATCGATCTGCCCCTGATCGAAAACCGTGAAGATATCGTCGGACAAAGCCGCGAGCTATTGCGCGGCGCCTTCCGCCAACTCTCGGCTGCCGAGCGCGTCTATAACGAGTTGAAAGCGCGTGCAAATACGCAATTCGCCCCGATGACAGTGGGCCGCATACTGAATAGCCGTGATCTCGATCTGATAGCGGGCAGTTCAACACTGCCCGGTGCATTTACCCGCGAGGCTTGGGACAAGTATTTCCGCTCGGCGATCACCGATGCCAGCAAGGGCACCATCAAGGGCGATGACTGGGTGCTGGCCACATCATCCCTGGAGAACCTTGGCAAGGACGGTAATGTTGAGCGCAATCGCTTAGCCCTGGAAGTTCTCTACAAGACCGAATATGCGCGCGAGTGGACGAAGTTCTTGCAGGGCGTAGCGATTCAGGACTTTGGGTCTTTGGAAAATGCGGCACAGTCTTTGGGAAAACTGTCTGATGGTCAGAATTCGGCGCTCAAGTTGATCATAGCCAAGGCGGCCTATGAGACCGCTTGGGACAATCCTTCGCAGATCAGCAAATCCATCGAAACGGCCAGGAATTCCGTAATCGAGCGCACAGAAAAACTGGTTCTCGGCAATAACGGTCCGTCTGCCGCCGCGTTGGACACGCAACTCGGCGAAATGGGCAGGAAGTTCGCCCTGCTGTCAGCGCTGACCGCAGCGGGCGAAGGGGGGCGCATGCCGTTGTCCGCCTACCTCGACATGCTGGCCAAGCTGAAGGTTAAATTGGCACAGATTGCGGCCAATCCGGAACCCGGGCTTCCAGCCCGGCAGCTGATGCAAGCCACTTTGAGCGCAGGGGGCTCCGAGTTCGCCGAGGCTCTGGCGATGATCGATGGTGTGTTGCTGAGTACGGCTTCCGATGAGGCACGTGAGGTGGTCCGTCCCCTTTTGGTCAGACCCCTGATTCAAGCCTACGCAACGCTCATTCCACACGTCGAGCAGGATATCAATCGCAGTTGGCAAGCCGAGGTCATGACGACCTGGCGTGGATTGTCCAGCAAGTATCCTTTTGCGGATTCGGCCAACGAGGCGTCCATGGCTGAGATCGCAAAATTCCTGAAGCCGGTCGAAGGAACATTGCCGCGATTTGTCGAGAAGAATCTGAATGGGTTGGTGACTCGGCGCGGAGATCAACTGGTTCCCAGGACCTGGGCGAACCTTGGTGTTGGTTTCAATCCCGCCTTTCTGTCAGGTGTCGCGGGCTTGACGGCTGCCGGCAACGCCGTACTGCACGAAGGAGAGGGGGCGAAATTCGAATTGCAACCGGTCCCGACCCCGGGTTTGAGTGAAATCGTGATTGAAGTGGATGGACAAGTCCTGCGCTATCGGAACGGACCACAGCCATGGACTGGATTTACCTGGCCGAACGCAACGGGGAACAGCGTTCAGGGCGCCCGTATCCAGGTCGTTTCTTTCTCCGGCGTTTCGACATCCGTCGCCAACTTCGGTGGTCGTCTGGGGCTGATGAGGCTGCTGAATCAGGCGCGAGTGGACGAACATAACGGCGGAACGGCAATGCTGGAGTGGCGTTTCAAGGCGGCTAATGCCGGGCTTGAGCGCTTGGCCGGCGGTGAATCCGAAGGTGAATTGGTTCACTTCAATTTTCGTGTTGTCAGTGGAGCAAATCCATTGTCTCTCTCCGGGTTTCGCCGTCTTGGTCTCCCGGAAAAAATCACCAATAAAGGGGGGTAAATGCTGGATCTGCCTTTCAACCGGACAGAAACGCAGTTTGCCGCAAGCTATACGCTGTTCGGCAAACTGCCCAATCGAGCGGATTTCGTCCGCGTCAACGCCAATCATCCGGTGGCTCTGGAGTTCGACGATCTCATCCAACGTGTTTGCGAGCGTATGGCGAGCGAACCCGGGGCGACTGAACGTGCGGCGCAGAGCGGAGCGGTCGACTTTCAGTATGTGTCGCGGGATCAGCGCCACATCTTGGTCGGTGTCCTGACCCCCAGTATGGATCAGGCCGGGCGTCGATATCCACTGGTTGCGGCGGCCATTCTCCCTTACGCATCCGTAGAAAGCTATCTGCCGGTATCGCCCATAGCCTTTGAGGTTTTCTTCGATGGTTTGCGGGAGCAGATGGTCAATGCCGTCGAGAACTCGGTAGAGGCGCTTTCCTGCCGGCAGTTTCTCGAGACCACTATGCGAGGCTACGAATCGGCTGATGACGACTTGCAACTGGCGCGCAGTGTCGTCGAGCGATTCATGTCCCTCCAACCCGCCAGGCGCATGGCCGATCTGCTGGCTGATGAACCTCACCAGGCAACACTGCAGCAGGCGTTGCTCAATATCGCCTTCTACCAGGCCTATCTGCGCCGTTTCGACAACCGCGCCACCAATCAGCTGTTTCTTCTCCCCCTGTCCGGTAACAAGGGAGAACAGGCCTTGATAGCCAGTACTTGGCTGGCCATCCTGTCGGCGCTGTGGTCAGAGACGGAATCGGGGGCTTCATGGCGCGGTAGCTATCTCTTCGTTCGCCGCCCCAACGAAGGTGCGCAACTGATCGCCAGTGTCGGCCGCATTCCGGACAGTTTCAGCACCGTAATGCTTGGTGGCCCCATTGAGCGCCCCATGTTGCTCGATCTTGGTGTGGAGCATGAAGCCTGGATGAGTCACCGCATGTACGCCGAGGCGTCCTATGCCCTAGGGCGCATTCTCGCTGATCCGGAATTCCGGCTTTCCAGGCTGTGCGTCTTTCTGGGCGACATGAGCCGGCAACTGGTTGGAAGTGTTTAGCTTAATTGTTTCAGAAAAGCAGGGATCATCGCAAGACACCATTGAAAGGATAGAAGCATGGCCAAGGAAAGTACGCAGAAGAAATTGTCGCGGGTGCGACCACCGCGCGTTCAGATCACCTATGACGTCGAGATAGGCGACGCCATCGAAACCAAGGAGTTACCCTTCGTTCTGGGCGTTCTTGGGGACTACAGTGGTCACTCCAAAGTTCCTTTGGCCAAGCTCAAGGAACGCAAATTCATCGATGTCGACCGCGACAATTTCGACGATGTGCTCAAGGGCGTCGCGCCCCGTCTGAATATCCGGGTGGAAAACCAGCTGAAGAAAGACGGCACCCAGATGGGCATGGAACTGAATTTTGCCAAGTTGGAAGACTTCGAGCCGCAAAACGTAGTGAATCAGATCGAGCCCCTCAAAAAGCTTCTGGACGTGCGCACGCGGCTCTCCGATCTGAGAAACAAGATCAGCGGCAACGACAAGTTTGAAGAACTGCTGGATGAAATCATGCGCGACACCGAGAAGCTCAAGAAAATCGGTGCCGCCCGTTCGAAAAAAGGGAACTGAGCGATGGCCGCACAAATGGAAACAGGAGTCCTCGAAGCTTCTGAGAGCAGCGAAGGATTGGGACTGCTCGATCAGATCGTGACGCAAAGCAGGGTGGCGGTTACCGATACCGAAAAGGTCAGTGCGCGGGATCAGATTGGCGAACTGGTGGACGAAGTCCTGGCCGGCACGGTCACCATCTCGATGGATCTGGCAGCCAGTATCGACATGCGCATCGCTCAGTTGGACGAGCTCCTGTCGGATCAGCTTAACGCCATCATGCACCAGTCAGATTTCCAGAAGCTCGAAGCCTCCTGGCGCGGACTCAAGTATCTGGTCATGCAATCCGAGACCAGCCCCATGCTCAAGATCAAGGTCCTGAACGCGAGCAAGAAGGATCTGGTCAAGGACTTCAAGACTTCGCCCGAATTTGACCAGAGCGCCCTCTTCAAGAAAATTTACGAAGAAGAGTACGGTACCTTCGGCGGTGCGCCGTACGCCAGCCTGATCGGTGATTACGAGTTTTCACGGCACCCTGAAGATTTTTTTCTGCTCGACGAACTTTCACATGTTGCAGCCTCGGCCCATGCACCGCTGATTACGGCCGCGGCACCCGCCATGTTCGGTCTGGAAAGTTTTACCGACATCGGAAAGCCCCGGGATCTCTCAAAAATCTTTGATACCGTTGAGTACGCCAAGTGGAAGTCGTTCCGGGAATCCGATGACTCCCGCTACGTCGGCCTCGTGCTTCCGCACATACTCGGCCGCCTGCCTTATGGCCGGGATACGGTTCCGCTCGAAGAATTCAATTTTGAAGAGGATGTGGACGGCTCCGATCATGCCAAGTATCTCTGGTCCAACGCCGCCTACGCCTTTGGCGCGCGGCTGACCGATGCCTTTGCCAAGTTCGGATGGTTGGCCGCCATTCGCGGCGTGGAAGGCGGTGGCCTGGTGGAAGGCTTGCCCACCCATACTTTCAAGACCGACGATGGCGAAATCGCACTCAAATGCCCGACCGAAGTCGCCATTACCGACCGCAACGAGAAACTCCTGTCGGATCTGGGTTTTGTTTCCCTGGTGCATTGCAAAAACACCGATTACGCCGCATTTTTCGGGGGGCAGTCCGCGCAGAAAGCCAAGGCCTACAACACCGACTCAGCCAATGCCAACGCCCGTCTTTCCACGCAGTTGCCCTACATTTTCTCGGCTTCGCGCATCGCCCATTACATGAAGGCGATTATGCGCGACAAGATCGGCAGTTTCGCCTCGCGTGAGAATGTTCAGGACTTTCTCAATACCTGGCTCGCACAGTATGTGCTGCTTGACGACTCGGCCTCCCAGGAAGCCAAGGCAAAGTATCCGCTGCGCGAAGCACGGGTTGATGTTGTAGAAGTTCCAGGAAAACCGGGCGTATATCGTGCCGCGGCATTCCTGCGGCCACATTTCCAACTGGATGAGCTGACGATATCACTGCGTCTGGTCGCCGAGTTGCCTAAAGCAACGCGTTAAGGGCGCTCTGGCGCTTTGACGAGCATGAAACCTTTGATTTGCTTGCTGCAGAGGTCTTGCTTCTCTTGTTGTCCGGCAACGTTAGCGGCGAGAGACTCAAGAGTTTGAACGTCATGCTTATGCTGTTCGATTTGCATGAGTAAAGAGTGTTTTTTTACATACAAAACAGGAGAAGAAAAATGGCATTTGATTCATTCATCAAGATTGACGGAATCCCCGGTGAATCGACCGACGAGAAGCACAAGGAGTGGATCGAAATCATCAGTTACGATCACCACATCGAGCAACCCGCGTCGAGTACCGCCAGTTCCGTTGGCGGCGCCACGGCCGAGCGGGTCAATCACGGCACCTTCAACATTGTCCACCAATTGGATAAAGCCACGCCCAAACTTCTCGAAGCCTGTTGTACTGGCAAGCACATCAAGGAAGTGACGATCGAGTTTTGCCGCGCCGGTGG
>JANNNT010000352.1:0-1837 GCA_031398685.1 Rhodocyclaceae bacterium
TGTCCGGCACGACGAGATCGGCCAACTCATCGGCGGCTTCAACCATTTGCTGAAATCCCTGGAGCAACGGGAAACGGCATTGCGGGAAAGCGAGGCAAGTTACCGGACACTGTTCGGCGAGCTGCTCGACGGCTTCGCGCTACACGAGATCATCTGCGACGCCGATGGAAATCCGGCCGACTACCGCTTCCTCGTCGTCAATGCGGCCTTCACGCGCCTGACCGGGATGAAAGCGGAAGACATCACCGGTCGAACCATTCTGGACATCAAGCCCGATGTTGACCAGCGCCAGATCGAGATCTTCGGCCAGGTTGCACTGTGCGGTAAGCCGGCCTTCTTTGAGGACTACACCGCCGAAAGAAACAAGCATTTCGAGGTGAAGGTATTCCGCCCCGCACCCAGGCAGTTTGCCTGCCTGTTATCCGACATCACCGAGCGCAAGCAGGCCGAAGACGTCGCGCGGAATGCGCTGCGATTCCAGAAAGTACTGATGGATACGGTTCCCTCGCCAATCTTCTACAAGAATGTACAGGGCACTTATCTCGGCGGCAACAAGGCGTTCGAAGAGTACCTTGGGTTGTCGCCGGAGCAGTACATTGGCAAGACCGTACGTGACATCGCCCCGGCCGACCTCGCTGCGCGATTCGAAAAGGCCGACCGGGAGTTGCTCGACAACGGGGGCGTTCAGACTTACGAATGCGCCGTCACCCATGCTGACGGAAGGCGCCTGGAGGTCATGTTCAACAAAGCACTGCTGACCGATTGCACAGGCAAGGTCCACGGCCTGATTGGCGTGATGCTCGATATTTCGGAGCGCAAGCGCGCCGAAGAATTGATTGAAAAACGGATTATCGCGCTAACGCAACCGATGGAAAATGGCGAAGTTGCGTTTGAAGACATGTTCAAGCTGGAGGAAATCCAGCGCATCCAGGACGAGTTCGCTTCGGCTTTGGGCGTGGCGTCCATCATTACTCACCCCGATGGCACGCCGATCACCCAACCCAGCAATTTCACGACGCTGTGCAACGAGATCATCCGCAAGACTGAAAAAGGCTGCGCCAACTGTTTCAAATCCGATGCGGTCATCGGTCGCATGCACCCGGAGGGACCGATTGTTCAGCCTTGCCTGAGTGGCGGACTGTGGGACGCCGGGTCGAGCATTATTGTCGGCGGAAAGCACGTCGCCAACTGGCTGATCGGACAGGTGCGGGACGAAACCCAGACCGAAGAGAAGATGCGCGCCTACGCGCGTTTGATCGGCGCGGACGAAACGTCCTTCATGGCGGCTTTCCAGGCCGTTCCAGCCATGACAAACGACCGCTTCGAGGTGATTGCCAAGTCGTTCTTCACCCTGGCTAATCAGCTTTCGACCACCGCTTTTCAGAATATTCAGCAGGCGCGTTTCATTACCGAGCTTAAACAGGCCGAAGCGGCGCTGGCTTATGAACAGCACTTGATGCATGCCCTCATGGACAACGTGCCGGATCATGTCTACTTCAAGGATTGCGACAGCCGCTTCATCCGGATCAGCAAGTCACTTGTCGAAGCGTTCGGTTTGAGTGATCCCGCTCAAGCGGTGGGCAAGACGGACTTCGACTATTTCACGGGGGAACACGCGCGACAAGCGCGCCAGGATGAACTGGCCATTATCCGCTCGGGTCACTCGATGACGATGGAGGAAAGAGAAACCTGGCCCAATCGTCCCGATACCTGGATTTCGACCATCAAAGTACCTTTGCGCAACGAGAATGGGATCATCGTCGGCACCTTTGGCATCTCCAGGGACATTTCCGCGCGCAAACAATCGGACTCAGAACTTGAACAACATCGCCATCAC
>JANNNT010000361.1:0-10472 GCA_031398685.1 Rhodocyclaceae bacterium
GTGACGGAAGTCGGCGATGGTCTTGAAGTCCGGAGATAGCTGTCCCGTGAGCCACATCAATTCAACATTGCGCTGAGTTTCGCGCTCCAGTCGCCGGCTCGATTGGATCCGGTTCAGGTAACCGTAGATGTAGATCTTCAGCAGCAGCGCGGGATGGTAACCCGGCCGTCCGGTGCTGGCTGCGGTCGTACCCTCAAAACCGAGTTCCGCCAGATCGAGTTCGTCGACAAACAAATCAATGACGCGCACTGGATTGTCGGTATCGATATAGTCGTCCAGGCAGGCTTGCATCAATGTGACCTGGTTCCGACTCTCACCTTCAATGAATCGCTTCATCGCCAACCTCCACATCTATGTCTTATGCATAGACCACAGAGGGCAATCAGAGTTCACTCGTTTTCACACAACCTCGACCCTTTGCAGACGTTCGCTGGCCGCTCAAATGGAGTTGGGCGCAGGCTTGCCCATCGCGGCAAACATGAAGGCCCGTCCTTATCCAGCGCACGATAGACACGCTAGGCCCTGCCTACGTTCGCAGTGCATCAAGTCCAAGGGGACGGGGCTAGAACGCCTCCGTGAAGGCAATGCACACCTCGGCGGTTGTGCTCGCCGCCGTCGCCTTCTGATGCTGACAGTGTCAAGTTGTTCGACAGCATTGAAGGCTGGAGTAGGTGGAAGCGCCCCGTCCCCTTTCAGGTGCCCGATTCCCAAGCAAGTAGGATTGCCAGGTCTAAGCAGCGTTAAGCAATTGCGAAAGTCGCACTACAAACTCTCGACCCGGATTGATCCCGATTTCAAATCGCTCCAGATAAACTGCGAAGAACAAGTCCTGCCGCCTCCGTGAGCACGCAAGATCAGCCGCTGCCAGAGCCGCAGGTAATTCTGCGAGCGTGACCTCAGTGCAGTAGCAGGGCGAGCCACACTGCTGCTGCCAGGATTCCGCTATCGCGCCTGCATCATAGGCGTCGAAGCCCGACTCCTCGACGAGTGTCATCGCCACGTGCCGGTCTCGGTCGCGATCGGCCGAAACGGGAGCGGCGAGGCGCTCCGGGTGCCTTGGCGGCCGGCCCATTTCTTTGAGTGTCGCAGAATAGATCGAATTCCACGCCTTGGCGATGGGACGGCCGAGTTGCTCGGTTACCCAAACGCTGTCGGCCTGCCCGCTCTCGATCGCGTCGATCCTTTCGTCACGCGCGGGAATGTAGTTCGACGTATCGATCACGACGGTCTCTGCGGGTAGTTCGGCCAGAAGCGGCGCGAGGCGGGGAAGGAGGTTGAAGGGGATCGAGAGGATCACGACGTCAACGTCGGCTACCGCTTCCTCCTTCGTGACCGCGCGCGCGCCCGTGGATAGCACATCGGGGTCGATCGTGTCCGGTCCACGGGAGTTCGCCACCTTTACGGTATGGCCGGAAGCACTGAACTTCCTGGCCAGAGTTCCACCAATGGATCCACTACCCAAAATTCCAATTTTCATCATTTAGTTCCCCGAATGCACCGAGCGGTTCATGGCGATGATGTCGGCATGGCTGGGGTTGGAGCCAAGCTTTCCGATGCGTTCGAACAACTGATTTCGGATTGCAGGCGCCTTGCCGCGAACTGCTTCTTTCAAGGCTTTGCGCGTCGTCTGCGCGTCGTAGTCGCAGCAGTAGCCTGGGGTGCCGGGTTGCTGGCGCCAGGACTCTGCCAACGAGCCCGCATCGACCGGGTCGAAGCCGACCTGGTTCACGATGTCCATGACGATCCGCTTCGCCTCGGCGTCGCCGCCGGCCACCGCGACGGCGACGCGGCCGGGCGATCCCGCCGGACGGCCGAGTTCGGTGAGCGAATATGCGAGGATGTTGTTGAACGCTTTGATGATGGGACGACCGATCTGCTCAGAGACCCACACGCTCTCGGTCTTTCCCTCGTCCAGTTCGGGAATGTGGGGATCGCGAAGGTCGGGATAGTAGTTGCCCGTATCGACAATCGGAGCGCGCTCGGGAAGGCCATCGAACAGATCCTTGGGAAGCTTCCCCACGGCAGGAAACGGAATCGACAGGATGACGAGTTCCGCGCCTTCGACTGCTCCACGGGCCTCGACGGGAGTCGCGCCAATCTCCTGGGCGAAAGAGCGCACGGCCTCGGCGCCTTTCGAGTTCGCCACGCGGACCTCGTGTCCCGCCGCGCTGAGCTTGCGGGCAAGTGTGCCGCCGATATTGCCAATGCCGAGGATGCCGATTTTCATGTCTGTTCCTTTTCGATGATGTTGGTTGCGCCCCTCAAGGGCCGGTGACCGAACGTGCAAGGCCGTCGAGCGTGCACCGAAGTTCTTCGAGGCCTTCCACGGTTAGCTGGCATGCCACTCTGATCTTGTCGGTGATGCCGCGAAGCTCGCCTTCCATCGCACGGCCACGCGGAGTGAGATCGACGAGGACCCGGCGTTCGTCAGAGGCGTCACGCGTTCGGGTGACGACGCCAGCGGCCTCCAGCCTCTTGAGCAGCGGCGTAAGGGTGCCGGTTTCCATGTCGAGGCGGGCGCACAGCTCGCCAACGGGTAGCGGCGAGCCGTTTAGCAACTCAAGCGTGACCAAATACTGCGAGAAAGTTAGGCCCAGCGGCTCAAGGAACGGTTTATGCAACCGCACCATACGGTTGGCAGCAGCGCTGAGCGCAAAGGAAAGCTCCGTGGCAATGCTCTGTCGATCGAAAGTCATTTTTGTAGCATGCTATTATGTAGTGTGCTACATAATAGGCTCGAAAAATGCATATGTCAACCGATGTTCGCACCCAAGGTAAATTGCAGTCGGGACAGAAAGCCTTACTGGTCAGAGTCGATGGGGAAAATACACCGGGTGCGCACCCTCGACCTGAATAAGCAGGTATGCCGTCCGAGGAAAAGGTCCGCTTATGGCCGTTATGTAGAGCTTTCCATAACGGCCAAGTCCGGTCATTCAACGATCCAAAAAATAGACGAGTCGAACGGCGCTAAATGATCAGACATCAGGCGCTTGACTCTGACGTTTGTGGGATTGCTACCCGGCCTATGCTATCTAGTTCCGCCTCGACTAGAACGTTCCCATTGAGTACCGCATTTGCGCGTTTTTCATCGTATGCGCCTTCCCACTTGGCCACGACTATCGTCGCAATGCCGTTACCGATCAGATTGGTGACTGCCCGTGCTTCGTTGATAAAGCGATCAACTCCGAGCAACAACACCATGCCTGCCACCGGGATCTTGTCCATGGAAGCGAGTGTCGCCGCAAGGGTTATGAATCCGGCGCCTGCTACACCGGCAGAGCCTTTGGATGTAAAAAGCAATACGCCAAGGACAATAAGTTGATCCCAAACGGTTAGCTCAACATTTGTTGCCTGCGCGACAAATATTGCCGCCATTGTCATATATATCGCGGTGCCATCGGCGTTGAAGGTGTAACCCGTTGGTAAAACAAGTCCGACGACCGGTTTGCTACAACCAAGTTGCTCGAGCTTGACCATCATGCGGGGCAGGACGGCTTCTGTTGAACAGGTTGCGAATGTGATGAAAATTTCTTCCTTGATGAATTTTAGAAATTTCCATATCGAAACTTTGTTCATCCAGGCAATGCCACCGAGTAGAACAAAAACAAATAGGAAACTGGTGACATAAACGCTGGCGATAAGTTTGCCCAGAGATAGCAATGAACCCAAACCATATTTGCCCACGGTAAAAGCCATCGCGCCAAGAGCTCCCAGAGGAGCCAGCTTCATTACCATTTTTACAATGCCAAACAAGCTTTGCATCATTGAGTCAATGACATCGATGACGGTCTGTTTATGTGATGATGAATCAGGGAGCATCGCCGTGGCCACGCCAAAGAGTAGCGAAAGCAGAATGACCTGCAACATATTGCCTTTGACAAAGGTATCGCCAATGGAAGTGGGGATGATATCCATGAAGAAACCGAGAGCAGTCTGCTGTTTTGCAGCCGAGGTGTAAGCCGCAATCGATTTGGTGTCGAGATTGGCTGGATCTACATTCATTCCAACACCGGGCTCGACTATATTGACGACGATAAGCCCGATGACCAGCGCAAGAGTAGAAACAATTTCAAAATAGATCAGCGCCTTGACTCCAACCCGACCCACTTCCTTCATGTTGCCCATCTTTGCAATGCCAACAACAACGGTGCCAAAGATAATCGGTGCAAGTAGCATCTTGATGAGTTTGATAAAAGCGTCACCTAACGGCTTTAGCGCTTCGCCCCAATCCGGCTTGACAACTCCAACAAGGATTCCAAGAAGTACACATACGACCACTTGGAAGTACAGATGACCAAAAAGAGCTGCAAGTTTTCCCTTTGTTGTTTCCATTTCCACCCCTCCTCGAATGCTTCTATATGCTGTGGTTATTTATTTTCAGGCTGACAGCTTCTGCATCACCTGATATAGATCCGACTTGCCTTCAAAACCGAGGCCCGGCAGGTCCGGTAACATCACGTAGCCATTGTCGACCTTCACGCCATCGGGGAAGCCACCGAACGGCTGGAAGAGATCCGGATATGATTCGTTACCACCGAGGCCAAGACCGGCTGCGATATTCAGTGACATCTGGTGGCCGCCGTGCGGGATGCAGCGTTTGACCGACCAGCCATGCTCCCTGAGCATGTCAAGTGTACGAAGGTATTCAACCAGGCCATAGCTCAACGCACAGTCGAATTGGAGCCAGTCGCGATCAGCACGCATGCCACCGTAACGAATCAGGTTACGGGCATCCTGCATTGAAAACAGATTCTCGCCGGTTGCCATCGGCTTGTCGTAGTAGTTACGCAGCGTGGCTTGCAATTCGAAATCCAACGGATCACCCGCTTCCTCATACCAGAACAGGTCGTACTGGGACAAGGCTTTGGCATACGCGATAGCGGTATCAAGGTCGAATCGCCCGTTGGCGTCGACAGCGAGCTTTTGGCCGTCTTGAAGGACAGTCAATATCGAATCGATACGGCGGAGGTCTTCATCGAGCGAGGCACCCCCAATTTTCTTCTTCACGACGGTATAGCCCCGGTCGATATAACTGCGCATCTCGTCCTTGAGCTTTTCGTGATCCTGCCCCGGATAATAATAACCACCCGCGGCATAGACAAAGATCCGACGATCTGGCGTGCCATTGCCGTAACGATCAGCCAGTAGTTGGAACAGCGGTTTGTCTTCTATTTTCGCAACCGCATCCCAGATCGCCATATCGATCGTACCGATCGCCACCGAACGTTCGCCATGGCCGCCGGGCTTTTCGTTGGTGAACATGCAATTCCAGATCTTGTGCGGGTCAAGATTTTTTCCCGTCGAATCAAGAAGGCTCCCGGGATCGGCTTCCATGACACGCGGAATGAAACGCTCGCGCATGAGCATGCCTTGACCATATCGCCCGTTCGAATTGAAGCCGTAGCCGACGACCGGCTTGCCATCACGAATTACATCCGTAATCACGGCCACGAGGCTGAGCGTCATCTTGCTAAAATCGATGTAGGCGTTACGAATCGGCGAACTGATAGGTATTGTTTTCTCGCGGATTTCAACTATTCTCATTGTCGCGTCTCCTGTATGGTGTCGGAGCAGACCGTTCCGCTCCGACACGCAAAGACTAAGTTGGATGCCCATCCGTGTGTTTCACGCAGCCTAAGTTCACTATTCAATTATTTTGAAGACTGCCAGTCCCTCCGAACTTGAATTCTTCGTTCTTTTGGCGCGCCATGGCAGTCTGTCGGGCGCTGCCCGGGCGCTCGACATCACACCGCCTGCTGCCACGATGCGTTTGGCTGCGATAGAGGAAAGACTAGGAGTCCGGCTCGTTAATCGCAACACCCGCCGAATCAGTCTCACCAGCGAAGGCGAAATTTACCTCGAGCACGCGACCCGGCCCCTGGCCGACCTCCGTGAAATGGACGAAATCATTGCCAGCAGCAGGCAGACACTGCGTGGATTACTCTGTGTGAATGCGCCACTCGGATTTGGTCGTACGGTGATAGCGCCCATGGTTTCTACTTTCACTACCCGCTACCCCGATGTTGAAATTCAACTTGACGTCACCGACCGACCAGTTGATCTGATTGATAGTGGTTTCGATCTTGCAATCCGGTTTGGTGAATTACCTGACAGCCGGCTCAACGCTCACCGCATCATGTCGAACCGGCGATTTCTATGTGCGTCTCCCGTCTATCTTCATTTGCATGGCACGCCCAAGACACTAGAAGATCTCGCCAGTCATCGTTGCATTCTCCACCGGCAAAACGAAAATGCTTATGGTGTTTGGCGCTTCACGCAAGATGGCCGAACCGAGATCGTTAAGGTCCATGGCGCCTTATCGAGCAATGATGGGAATATTGTTACCGAATGGGCCCTTGACGGACAAGGAATCGTTATTCGCTCCGAGTGGGATGCAGCGAAATATCTTGAAAGTGGTCGCCTGATAAATGTTTTGCCGGAATTTACGCTGCCAAGTGCCGATTTGTACGTCTATTATCCGAGCAAGAAAAATCTGGCCGCAAGAGCGCGAGCGTTTATCAATTTTTTAGTGGATCAGTTAACAGCTTGATGCCCTTGGCGCTGAAATAGCTAAATGTCTGGCCAAGAATCGGGCCGACCGGTTCTAGAAGAAACCATCGGCGTGCGGCCGCGATCGAAATTTATGTCGTGACGGCGATGGTCACTCCCCAGGCTCCACAAGCGAATGGGTCTTGACCGTAGCACCTAGCGTACAGGGTGTGCAAGCTGAAAAGTCAGTCCCTAGGCGCCGGCCGCTGTAGTTCGAATGTAGGAGTGGAAAAGATCGGAAAGTGGCCAGCAGATCGGTAATGCGGGTCGACGATCCGCTAATAAAGTTAGGAAACAGTTGAGGACTCAGTTAGATAGCGACGGCACCTCTCTGGTGCGCGGCAAAATCAAGACTTTTCCCGACCGGTCATTCCAACGCTAAGTGTCTATCAGAATGGGCGTATTTCAACTTTATTGTGAGCAACCACACTGCGCGCTGCGAAGGTCAGCGGTCGAGAAAATCGACGGCCTACTTCCCGCCGGAATGGGATCGTGATGTGATTCGGGGCGAATGACCGCAAAAGCACAAGTCACCGTGTGGGCGACTTTGGGTCAGATCGTCAGATCACCCCGAATGGCCGTTTCTAAGTATCAACATCACAGCCTGACCAATGAATCAGGATTTGGCTGGATAGTGATTCGGATAAAGCTCGTTGAGCTTTTTGCCCGTCTTGCCGTCAATCAGATCGCCGGTGCGCTGGGCGTCCGCTAACTCGGCCAGCACTTGTTCCCGTGTTGTGCTTTGGGCGACGGCCTTGGCGGGGTAGAGATTGGGGTGAAGTTCATTGAGCTTTTTGCCCGTGCGGCCGTCAACGATGTCGCCGGTGCGCTGGGCTTCAGCGAGGTCGGCCAGCACGTGTTCCCGTGTCAGGCCTTGAGTGGCCGCCTTGGCGGGATAAAGGCTGGGGTAGAGTTCGTTGAGTTTTTGTCCTGTGCGGCCGTCAATGATGTCGCCAGTGCGTTGGGCTTCTGCCAATTCGGCTAACACTTGCGTCCGGGTGAGGCTCTGTGTAGAGGTGTCAGCGGCGTAGGCATAACTCGAGCCAAGGGTTGCGAGCACGAGGGCGATGGTTGCGGCGTGAGCGGTTTTCATGATGGAAGTCCTTTTGGTTAAGTCAGTTGGTCAACCCGGTTCAGCTTCTGGCTTTGCCGGAAACGACGGGGCGCTTTTGGTGTTGCCGCGTCGATGAGATGAAGCTTAATGATTAAATTACACAAGAAAAATAGCATTTCTGTTACCGATACATTGCGAAATAAGCAATAATGAGGATCTTGAATTCCTCAATTAAGGCACCATGGACCGCTTGATGTCGATGCGGGCATTTCAGAAGGTTATTGACGAGGGCGGCTTTGCCGCCGCGGCAAGGGCGCTGGATATGTCACCGGCCGTTGTGACCCGGTTGGTCGCAGATCTCGAAAGCCATCTGGGGACACGTCTGATGCATCGCACGACGCGCCGCGTTTCACTCAGTGCGGCGGGCGAGACCTATTTGAGCCGTGTCCGCGCCATTCTCCAGGATATTGACGAAGCACATAGCGCGGCGAGTTCCGAAACCCGTGAGCTTGCCGGTGTTCTGCGCATACTGACTCCCCCTGTGCTCGCCACCTACGTGCTCGCGCCGTTGATCCCGGAGTTTCGCCAGTTGCATCCCAAGATATGGCTCCATGTCGAAGTGGCTTCGCACGAAGATCCGCCGATCGAGGACTACGACCTGACGCTGATGCCCACCACCGATGCATTCGACGGAGACATCATTGCGCGAAAGGTGTCGACCACCGAGGCCATCCTGGTCTGCTCGCCGGATTACATAGAGCGGCGGGGCGTACCATTAATGCCAGAGGATCTCGCAAAACACGAGACCTTGCGCTTGAAGGCGACTGGCCTGCCGCAGCGTGTCTGGCGCCTGTTCAATTCGGAACATCAGGACGACGTGCTGGACCTCGTTGTGGAGCCCGTTCTTTGGGTCAATCACACCGAAACGCTCCTAAGGGCAACGTTGGGCGGCGCTGGCATTACGTCCATCCCGGTGGATTTGGCGGCGCCTCACTTGTGCCGGGGAGAACTGGTGCGTGTTTTACGGCCCTGGATCTCGGGCAGGCTCACCCTGTATGCGGCCTTGCCCAGTCGCAAGTTCATGCCGGAGCGTACACGCGTATTTCTGGAGTTCCTCATTGAGAGGATTCGCAGTCAACAAAATCGTGCGGTGCAGGCCTTCGGAAACTGCTGATCTCAAACGGGATAGTCGACCCTGGTGCTTTCCGACAGGAAAGCTTGATCTCGCTGTGCTACATGTTGTTACAGAACGGCGACAAAGGCATAACAGACACTGCGGTGGAGGGCGGCATACGATGTGGTCATTGTTTGTTCCCCTCCTCTCGAAGTCCCCTTTCGAGACCTTCATCCCCACCAACAGGTGGGGTTTTTTTTGGCTATTGCACGGTTGAAATCCTGACGCCGATGCGAGGCAACGTAGCCCTGACCACACCGTAACAGCGGAGAATGACAGATGAAACAAAAGCTACACCACTACGTGGGACGAATTGTCCGTCTCAACAAACACGTTTTTCAAGAGATCAAGAGTCGAGCGATACGCCGTGGGCGGGACTTGGAAAACTGCTTCCTGGTGGCAGAGGTGAGTGTTAGTCGAAGCGTACAAAAGTTGATCTGCTATGGAGCAAGCTTCCGAATTGTTGTCGACGTTACTGACGTCGTGCTTGTATAGATTCTCGGCCCCCCTTGATTTCTGGTTGATTCGCTTTGGCCGCGGTTGGCGCGCTAAATCCATCAGAACGGCCGCATTATCGGTTAGGCGCGGCGCAAGTTGCTGGTGTTCGGTACGTCGATGGACGGCTATCATCAGAACCTGTCGAGTTGTCGAGCCTTTAACACCCGACATCTGAGACAGAAAAATTAACCATTGTTGATCGGAGAACTCATGGAGCTGACCACTACGCCTTCGATTGAAGGCAAGCGCATCACGAAATACTGCGGCATTGTCGCTGGCGAGGCCGTGCTTGGCGCCAACCTGTTCAAAGACCTGTTTGCCGGGATCCGTGACCTGGTTGGCGGCCGCTCCGGTTCCTACGAGAAAGAGCTGCGGAAAGCACGTCAAATCGCTCTCGACGAGCTTGCCGAGCAGGCTCGTGAGCTTGGAGCCAACGCCGTTGTCGGTGTTGATATCGACTATGAAGTTCTGGGCGAGAAAAACGGAATGCTTATGGTGAGTGCGAGCGGCACCGCCGTCCTGGTGGAGTAAGCGAGCCGATGAAATTGGCCGTCGGCCCTGTTCTCAATTTGCTGCACGAGGCCACGTACAGCACACTGGCTACGCAATCCGCGCAATTGCCGGGATACCCGTACGCAACGGTTGTTCCCAACGTGCTCGATGAGTACCATCGACCGGTGCTTCTCATCAGCGCCCTGGCCGAGCACACCAAGAACCTGCTGGTTACTCCACAGACCTGCCTTTCGCTGATTGAGCCGGGCACCGCCAACGTCCAGACTGCCGCTCGCATAAGCCTGCTCGGCGATGCTGAACAGTTCGCGCCGAGTGACCTGCTGAAAGCGCGCTACCTGCGTTTCCTGCCTGACGCTGCTCAGTTCTTGCGGACGGCTGTTTCGCAGCTTTCCTGAACCGCGCCATCCAGACTTACTGATGTCCCGCGGTGCCCCAGCCCGAGCCACAGCCGCCTGCGAACGATCCAGACGGCGATGCGAGCCTGGATTCATGGGGGCTTGACGTTTTCGAGATGTATGCAGGCCGCTGAAACTGCTAAAGTACACCTCTTACCCACCCCCCGTTTCCTTCCTTGGAGAATCAAGCATGTTGCTGTCGCGCCTCAAAACCCTTACTAGCGTTGCGGTCTTGGCTGTTTCAAGCCTGACCATGGTTCATGCTGCCGAACCGTTGAAAGCCGGGTTC
>JANNNT010000369.1:0-16348 GCA_031398685.1 Rhodocyclaceae bacterium
ACCCTGCTCTGCGAACAGCACTTCCAGACCTTCAGCGACCGCTTTGCCGACTGGCCGGTGAAGATTGTCGAACTCTCGCGCTTCCGATCGGCCAAGGAAACGACGCTGGCGCTCAAGGAGTTGGCTGAAGGCAAGGTCGACATCGTTATCGGTACGCACAAACTGCTGCAGAAGGACGTGAAATTCACCCGCCTCGGGCTGGTCGTCATCGACGAGGAACACCGTTTCGGCGTGCGCCAGAAGGAGGCGCTCAAGGCCTTGCGCGCCGAAGTCGATGTGCTGACGCTGACCGCCACGCCGATCCCGCGTACGCTCGGCATGTCGCTCGAAGGCCTGCGCGACTTTTCGGTGATCGCCACCGCACCGCAAAAACGGCTGGCAATCAAGACCTTCGTCTCCAAGTTCTCCGACGGCATCATCCGCGAGGCATTGCTGCGCGAATTCAAGCGCGGCGGGCAGGTGTACTTCCTGCACAACGAAGTCGACACCATCGAGAACATGCGCGACAAGCTGACCAAGCTGCTGCCCGAAGCACGCATCGTCGTCGGCCACGGCCAGATGAACGAGCGCGAACTGGAGCGCGTGATGCGCGACTTCACCCAGCAACGCGCCAACCTGCTGTTGTGCACAACGATCATCGAAACCGGCATTGACAACGCGCACGCCAACACCATCATCATCAACCGCGCCGACAAATTCGGCCTGGCCCAGTTGCACCAGTTGCGCGGGCGCGTCGGGCGCTCGCACCACCAGGCCTACGCCTACCTGCTCACGCAAGGAGGTTCCGGCGAGGATTCAGGGCTGACCAAGCAAGCACGCCAGCGTCTCGAAGCGATCCAGATGATGGACGAGCTCGGCGCCGGTTTTTACCTCGCCATGCACGATCTGGAAATCCGTGGTGCGGGCGAAGTGCTCGGCGAAAACCAGTCGGGCGAAATGCAGGAAGTCGGCTTCAACCTGTTTACCGAAATGCTCAACCGTGCCGTCACCGCGCTCAAGCAGGGTAAAGAGCCCGATCTGATGCAGCCGCTCGGCATCGCCACTGAAATCAACCTGCATACCCCGGCGCTGCTGCCCAGCGACTACGCGCCGGACGTGCACGAACGCCTCACGCTGTACAAGCGGCTGGCCAACGGCGACTCGCTCGACGACATCACGGCCATGCACGAAGAGCTGGTCGACCGCTTTGGCGAACTGCCGCCGCAGGCCCAGTCGCTGCTTGACAGTCATCGCCTGCGCCTGCTCTGCAAGCCGCTCGGCATCATCAAGGTGGACGCCACGTCCGAGCAGATTGTCTTGCACTTCGAACCCAACCCGCCGATCGAACCAATCCGCATCATCAACCTGATCCAGAAGGACAGAAACTACAAGCTCGCCGGACAGGATAAACTGTCGCTTAAACGGAATTCACCGACGCTCGCTGATCGCGTTGGTGCGGTCAAGGATTTGTTAAGGCAACTGAAACCATGAACCACCCGGATAAAACCAACATCAACACGCCCGAAATCGAAAACGTCAACGTTCTCGACTTCGACCCGATGCCCTCACCCGAGGAGATTCACGCCAGCGTGCCGCTTTCGGAAAACGCCACGCGCACGGTGATGCAGGGGCGCGAGGCGCTACGCAACATCCTCGACCGCAAGGATCAGCGCCTGTTTGTCGTCGTCGGCCCGTGCTCGATCCACGACCCGGTGGCCGGCCTTGATTACGCGCGCCGCCTGAAGGCACTGGCCGATGCAGTGAGCGAAACGCTGCTGGTCGTCATGCGCGTGTATTTCGAGAAACCGCGCACCACCACCGGCTGGAAGGGTTATATCAACGACCCGGACATGGACGACTCCTTCCATGTCGATGAGGGCATGAGAAAAGCGCGCCAGTTCCTGCTCGACGTCGCCGAAATCGGCTTGCCAGCCGGCACCGAGGCGCTCGACCCGATCTCGCCGCAATTCCTCGGCGACCTGATCGCCTGGACCGCCATCGGCGCGCGCACCACCGAATCGCAGACGCATCGCGAGATTTCATCCGGCCTGTCGACCCCGGTCGGCTTCAAGAACGGCACCAACGGTGACGTTGGAATCGCCGTCAACGCCATCCTTTCTGCTTCCAGACCACACAGCTTCCTGGGCATCAATGGCCAGGGGCGCACAGCCATCGTGCGCACGCGTGGCAATCGCTACGGTCACCTTGTATTGCGAGGTGGCGACGGCCGGCCCAACTACGACACGGTCAGCGTGCAGATGGCCGAACAGGCCCTTATAAGTGCCGGGCTGCCGCCCAACATCGTCGTCGACTGCTCCCACGCCAACAGCTACAAAAAGCCCGAGCTGCAACCACTGGTCATGGCCGATGTGGTCAACCAGTTGCGCTTCGGTAACCGCTCGCTGGTTGGCGTGATGATCGAATCGAACCTCGTCGCCGGCAACCAGCCGATCCCCGAGAACCTCGCGCAACTCAAGTACGGTTGCTCGGTCACCGATGCCTGCGTCGACTGGGATACCACCGAGAAGATGTTGCGCGACGCCGATGGATTTCTGCGCGACGTACTGCCCAATCGCAAGCAATGAATCTTTAGCCATCACCCATCAAGGAGAATCAATTGACTGCTACCCGCCCTCTGATCCGCCCCTTCACCGCTCTGCGTCCGCGTACCGAACACGCTGCTGTCGTTGCTGCACCGCCCTACGACGTGCTTTCCAGCGAAGAAGCGCGGGTTCGCGCCGCCGGCAAGCCCTACTCCTTCCTGCACATCTCCAAGGCTGAAATCGACCTGCCGCCGGACGTTGATCACTACGCGCCGGAGGTCTATGCCAAATCCGCTGAAAACCTCAAGACACTGATCGACACGGGCATTCTCATCCGCGATGCCAAGCCCTGCTACTACGCCTACCGGCTGGTCATGGGCACGCACACGCAGACCGGCCTGATCGCTGCCGCCTCGGTGGCCGAGTACGACGCCAACCGCATCCGCAAGCATGAATTCACCCGGCCGGACAAGGAAGATGACCGTGTGCGTCAAATTGAAGCACTCAACGCCCAAACCGGCCCGGTGCTGCTCTCCCACCCGGACAGCGACGAGGCCGAGCGCCTGATCGCTGCCGCCACGGCCGGCACCCCCATAGCCGACCTTACGGCGGATGACGGCATTCACCATACCCTGTGGCTGATCGACGATGCAGCGGCCATCGAACGCATCAGCGCCGTTATCGGTGCCATGCCCAGCCTGTACATTGCCGACGGCCACCACCGCTCGGCCGCCGCTTCGCGCGTTGCGGCGGCAAGGCGTGGCCAAGGCCGCCCGGAATCTGCAGAGTACTTCCTGGCGGTCATCTTCCCCGCACGGCAGATGCGCATCATGGACTACAACCGCGTGGTGCGCGATCTCAACGGCCACTCCATTGACGCCTTCCTCAAGGCCGTCGGCGAGCGCTGCACCGTTACCCCGGCGACGGCTGCCGTCACGCCGGAGCGTACCGGCACCTTTGGCATGTATCTCGACGGACGCTGGTATCACCTGGCCATTCGCCCCGACCTCGTGCCGGAGCAAGATCCGGTTCGTCGGCTTGATGTGTCGGTTCTCTCCGAGCAGATTCTCGACCCCATCCTCGGCATCGCCGACCTGCGCCGCGACACACGCATCGACTTCGTCGGTGGCATTCGCGGTCTTGCGGAACTTGAACGCCGCGTGAACAGCGGTGAAATGGCCGTCGCCTTCGCCATGTATCCGACGCCGATGGTCGAACTGATGTCCGTTGCCGACGTCGGCGAAGTGATGCCGCCCAAGTCGACGTGGTTCGAGCCGAAACTGGCTGATGGGATGGCTTCACACGTCCTCGACTGACAAATTTCGCGGGCGCGGGCAATGCCCTGCGGCGCCCGTAAATAGGCGATCTGCAAGCACAATTCCGTGGGAACCGCATGAACATTGGCTCCCACGGCATCTACTTTAAAGATGTCCGTCCTGCCTGCTTCACAGGGCATCGTGTTCAGGAAGCTGGCTAGTGAAGCCATGACACAAAACCTCGATCGGCTGGCAAAATTCCTGCGCAATCTGGCGCGGGCAATGCACATCAGCGGAATGCCAACGCATGATCTCGAGCGCCACCTGAACGGGATCGGTCAGCAATTCGGTGTGCACATCGAGTGTTTTGCCGTACTCACCATGCTGACGCTGAATATCACCGCCAACAACGAAACGCAGCGGGTTGAAATGCTGCGCCTGCCAACCAACGACTACAACATGGCGCGCCTGATCGCGCTGGAAAAACTGATTCGCGGGATGGACGGCCTGAACAACCTGGAGCGTTGCGAAGCACAACTCGTGGACATCATGAGCGCGTCCCCGCTCTGGTCCGGCTGGTCCTTCGCCTTCCTGGGCTTTCTGCTTTCCGGCTCGGTGGCCGTCCTCCTGCGTGGGGGCTGGACCGAAATACTATGCGGCGGCTTGTTGGGCATGCTGTTTGTCGGCGCTTACCTGGCGCTGGCTCGTGTGCCTCGTCTCGGTCCGGCCGTACCGGTCATTCTCTGCGCGTGTGCGGCCATCTGTGCTCATGCCCTGAGCCTTGTCTTTCCTCAGCAAACCCCCTTCATCACCGCCGTTTCCGGCGTTGTCCTGCTGCTGCCGGGTTTTACCCTGACCATCGCCATGTCCGAACTGGCCACGCAGAATCTTCTGGCCGGCAGCGGCCGACTGGCCGGAGCCATCATGCTGTTGTTCATGATGGGGGCCGGACTGGTGATCGGAACTCAAATCGGCCAGCACCTCATCCCCGCGCATACCACCGGCACACTGCTACCGTCGCAGACCTGGATCATCTGGCCGGCCATTGCGGCGCTCGGGGTTTCCATGCTTGGCGTGTTGCAGGCACCACTACGCGCCGTTCATGTTCTGGTTGGCGGTTGCCTGCTGGCGTGGGCCGTTTTTTCACTGGTTGGCAGCGTTTTCGGCAACGTTGTCGGTGCCTTTTCCGGGGCGCTCGCCGTGGCCAGTGCGGGTCACCTCTATACCTATCTCACCGGTCAGCCTGACATCCTGGTGAAGATTCCCGGCATCATTACTCTGGTTCCCGGAAGTATGGGGTTTCGCGGTTTGCATGCGCTGATGGAACAGGACAGCGCCGCAGGCATCAGCCTGATGACCGACATGGCCATGACCGGTGCCGTACTGGCCGTCGGACTGCTGCTGGCCGACAACATCGCCCCTTTGCTTTTTAGTCGGGAACGGAGCTAGTCGAGCCTCATCTGCAAGAAATCACAACACGCATCGAACTGGAGGCAACTTGAAGATAATTGGCTTGATCGGCGGTATGAGCTGGGAATCGACCGCCCACTACTACCAGAGCATCAATCAGCAGGTCAAGCAACGACTTGGGGGCCTGCACTCCGCACGTATCGTCCTTTACAGCGTTGATTTTCACGATATTGAACGCTTGCAGCACGCCGACAAATGGGAAGAAGCCGGCGCCTGCCTCGCCCATGCGGCGCACGCGCTTGAGTCAGCGGGAGCTGACTTCCTGGTGATGTGCACCAATACGATGCACAAGGTAGCCCCCGCAATCGAGGCCGCTGTACGTATTCCCTTGCTTCACATCGCAGACCCCACGGCACGCGCAGTCAAGAATGCGGGCCTCCGCACGGTCGGTCTGCTGGGCACCCGCTTCACGATGGAGCAGGATTTTTATCGCGGCCGTCTGGAAGCGCAGCATGGACTCCAGATTCTCGTACCCGACGAAACGGATCGCGAGGTCGTACACAACGTCATTTACGACGAGCTTTGCCTCGGCTTTGTCCGGGAATCGTCGCGGCAGGCGTACCGAGAAATCATCGCTCGACTGGTGACGCGCGGTGCGCAGGGAATCATCCTGGGATGCACTGAAATAGCCATGCTGGTATCGCCTTCGGACGCCCCGGTACCGGTTTTTGATACCACGGCGCTCCACGCTTTGAGCGCCGTTGAGCGTTCATTGGAGTGATGACGCAGACCATGGCTGCGTCGACAACCTGGTTCTACTGGGCACTGCTCTCGGCGGTTTTCGCCGCGCTCACGGCCATCTTCGCCAAGATCGGCATTCAGGGCATCGACTCGGATCTGGCCACGCTGATCCGGACCGCCATCATCATCGTCGTGCTTTCTGCTTTCGTCTGGTTCACCGGCAAGTGGAGCAACCCGTTTTCGCTATCTTCCCGGAGCTGGCTCTTTCTCGGTCTGTCAGGTCTGGCTACCGGGGCGTCCTGGGTGTGCTACTTCCGCGCACTGCAGATAGGAGAAGCCTCAAAGGTCGCCCCCGTTGACAAACTCAGTCTGGTTCTCGTGGCCATCTTCGCCTTTACCTTCCTTGGCGAGCGCCCGTCATTGCGCGAATGGACGGGCATCGCGATGGTCGCCGGTGGCGTGCTGGTACTTGCCTTAAAACGCTGAAGACTGCTCATTCGGCTTGATCAAAACGCGCGCTAACGGCATGATGCGCGGCGACCCCTTTGCACTACCACCATGTCTCATCAAGCCACAAGCCTGGTGAGCCCATTTATAGCCCGGAGACGAAATGACTCAATCCAGCCGCGACGGCTTCACCAGTACCTTTGGCGTCCTGGTCGCCACCCTCGGTTCAGCGGTGGGACTCGGCAATATCTGGAAGTTCCCGGCACTGACCGGAACCAACGGCGGCGCCGGATTCCTTCTGGTTTATTTGCTGGCAACGCTGCTGGTCGGGCTACCGGTAATGATCGTCGAGACGATGCTGGGGCGTGCGGCGCGCGCCAACGCCGTGACCACCTTCGAGCGCGTGGCGCCGCGCAATCAGTGGTGGTGGAAAACCATCGGCTGGATGGGCTTTGTCGCCGCCTTGCTGATCATGTCGTTCTACTCGGACGTCGCCGGTTGGGTCTACGCCTACATCTTCAAGGCCATCTCCGGCGAAATCGCAACGACCGACCCCAAGGTTGCCGGAGAAATATTCGGCAAGCTGGTTTCCGATCCGGTTTCATCGCTGATCTGGCAGTGGGTCGTGCTGGGCATCACCGGCAGCATCATCATGATGGGCGTTGCGAAGGGCATTGAAGCGGTAACGCGCAAGCTGATGCCGCTGCTGTTCATCCTGCTCCTGGTACTGTGCGCGCGCAGCCTGACGCTGCCCGGCGCAACGCAGGGCCTGACCTTCCTGTTCAGCCCGGATTTCTCGAAGATCACCCCCATGGTGCTGCTGACCGCAATGGGGCTGGCGTTCTTCAAGCTTTCCATCGGGATGGGCACGATGCTGACCTACGGCAGCTATTTCCGCGAAGACCAGAACATCCCGGTAACGACAACACGGGTGATGCTGGCCGACCTTTCCGTATCGCTTCTCGCCGGCATTGCGATCTTCCCAGCGGTGTTTGCCTTCGGTTTCGAGCCGGCCGCCGGGCCGTCGCTGGTGTTCATGACCATTCCGGCCGTGTTCACCTCGATGCCGGGCGGAACGGTGTTCATGACCATTTTCTTCATCCTCACGGCCGTTGCCAGCGTGGGCGCCATTCTTTCGCTGCTGGAAGTACCGGTCGCCATCCTCTCGGAACGCTTCGGGCTGGGCCGCAAACAGGCATCGGTCTACACGATTCTGTTGATTGCGTTGCTCGGTGTTCCGGCCACGTTGTCGCAAAGCGTCACCGCCGATATCAAACTCTTCGGAATGAACGCGTTTGATCTGTTCGACTTCCTCAGTTCCAATGTCCTCCTGCCGCTCGGCGGCATCCTGATCTGTCTGTTTGTCGGCTGGGTTTATGGTCTTCCGGAGCTGGAAATGCAGCTCAGCAATAAGGGGACGTTACGCAATCAAGGCTTGATCAAGGCGGTGTTCTTCCTGGTTCGGTACGTCACGCCCTTGTTTATTGCCGCCGTGCTGCTGCACGGACTGAAGGTATTCTGATTGCGCTGAGCGGCGATTTTCTCCCTGACCGGCGGCAGTTTTTGCCGCCGCCGCGTTGCCGCCTTTCGATCGCCGCTCACCATGACCCGCAACGCCCGTCGTTGAGCCATCCACGTGTAGCGGGGGAAACTGGCCTGAATATTGCGTGAATTGCGGAGGACGATGCCGGAAAACCGGCCGCCAGATCGACTAAACGCTGCAGGAGGCCTCATGTCACCGCTTGGAATCGCCAGCACCCTATTCAGTCTCTTTCAGTCGGCACAAACCGTCAACGCCACCCCATCGACACAGAATGGCAGGGGGCTCTCCAGCACCTCGGAAAACAGCGATTTCTCATCATCGTTCGCGCTGCGCACGGCATCGCTACAGGCGCAATCGGTCAATACGCTGATCGGCTCGGTTTTCAATGGCGGCAAAAACTCCACTACCTTCGACTTTCTCACAGGCAGTAGCGGTGCACAATCCGCATCGAGCGACCTGATGTCGATGTTCGGTTTGAACGCAAGCCAGGGGCTCTCCGCAACCGGTCGCAATCTATCGCTGTTCGACCCGGAATCGGCTTACACGATGATGAGTGACATCAATACCAAGGATGTCACCTATAAAGCCCAGTACTCGGAACTGAGCGAAATGAAAACCGCTGTTGCCCGCATGCAGCAAGCCGGCCAGACGCTGGGTGGCGTCAATGAATCGCTCGACAACGAGACCATCAAGACCCAGCTTCAGGCGTTTGCCGGAAAGTACAACGAATGGATCACGCGCTTTGACGGAACAGTGAAGAGCGATGGCCTGCTGGCCGGAACGCAGGCCGCAGAAATCTCCCTCTACGAACTCGAACAGAGCGTCGAGAACATCTTCAATGGCGCCAAGGATGGCTTCCACGGCTTGCGTGACCTGGGCTTCAGTATCGACCCGAGCACCAATCTTGCCTCGCTCGACACCAGCAAACTTGATGCAGCGCTGGCGACCAACAGATCAGGCGCCATCAATACCCTGACCGAGTTCAGCACAAACTTTGCCCGATCGGCCGAGCTGCTCAATTCCACCAACAATTTCATTCCCAACCGGCTGGCCAATCTGGATCGGGTGATTGACTACATTTCCGACAACAAACCCTCGCTCCAGGCCGAATTCGGGCAGGGCGATCCCGCCAAACCTTCCGCGCAAATCACCAAGGCCCTGGCGACCTACAATCAGATTTTCAGGATCTGAACCCGGCGCTTTCGCACACCGACTCAAGGCCATCGCTGGCCGGCGGTTTCGCCAGTACGATAGCGGGCTGGGCGTCGCAAATTTTCTCCGCTTTTTGCAACAAATAGTTGTGTGCTGCACCAAAGCGGCAGCTTATAATCCTGCCCACAATATACAAGAGAACGCCCCGATTTACGGCTACGGCAAGGGGCATAGTGCAGACAACGCCCATTTCATTTTGCCTGCGACTGCAGCAGATTGTCGCTTCTGGCGATTGCTTCAGCCAAGTTCCTGACTGAGATGTCCATCCACCATGCGACATCCACTTTGATGGTGCATGTTAGTGAATGCTTGGGGTAACGTTCTTTTGGAGCTTTATGATGCACATAGAAACTCAGCAGAATTTTCTTGAAAGCCGGATTTACGACGAAATCAACGTCGGTGACAGCACTTCACTGACCCGCACGTTGCGCGCTGAAGACATCCAGCTTTTCGCCATCATGTCCGGTGACATCAATCCGGCGATCGTTGATCGGGATTTCGCCAACAGCGGCATGTTCAGGGAAGTCATCGCCCACGGCATGTGGAGCGCCTCGCTGATCTCGACCACGCTGGGCACGCAATTTCCCGGTCCGGGCACCATTCTGGTTGATCAATCGATACGTTTTGTTAAACCGGTCACCATCGGCGACACCATTACCATCACGGTAACGGTCAAGCAGATGTTCCCGCACAACCACCACATTCTTTTCGACTGCACCTGTACCAATCAGGATGGAATACAGGTCATTCTGGGCACTGTCGAGATCCTCGCCCCCAAAGAGAAAATGCGGACCAAGCGTACCGAGTTGCCCAACGTCATGATTTCGGACAAGTATGCCAGGCTGCAGGCCCTGGTTGCCCGCGCCAAGGGCCTGGCTCCGATCGACATGGCCGTCGTTCATCCGTGCGACAAGGAATCGCTCAAGGGGGCGCTGATGGCCGCCGAAGCGGGTCTGATCGACCCCATCCTGATCGGCCCGGAAGCGAAAATCCGTGCCATCGCGGAGGAACACGGTTTCGACCTCAAGCATCACCGCATCGTTAACGTCCGGCACAGTCACGAGTCGGCGGCGATGGCCGTCACGCTGATTCGCAACGGCGATGCCGAAGCCATCATGAAAGGCAGCCTGCACACCGATGAACTGATGGCTGAAATTATTTCGCGCGCAGCCGGTCTGCGTACCTCGCGCCGCGTTACCCATGTTTTCCTGATGGATGTTCCAACCTATCCTCGCCCGATCATGATTACCGACGCGGCAATCAACATCGCGCCAACACTTGAGGAAAAAGTTCACATCATCCAGAACGCCATTGATCTGGCGCACATCATCGGGATTCCTGAACCCAAGGTGGCCATTCTCTCGGCGGTAGAAACGGTCAACCCCAAAATTCAGTCCACGCTGGACGCAGCGGCCCTCTGCAAGATGGCTGATCGCGGACAGATCACGGGCGGCCTGCTTGACGGCCCGCTGGCCTTTGACAACGCCGTATCGATGATGGCCGCCAAAACCAAGGGGATCATTTCAAATGTCGCCGGCTGCGCCGATATTCTTGTCGTTCCCGACCTCGAATCCGGCAACATGCTGGCCAAGCAACTGGAGTACCTGGCTAACGCGCTTACCGCCGGCATCGTTCTCGGCGCAAAGGTTCCCGTCGTATTGACCAGCCGTGCCGATACCGCCGAAACACGCATCGCCTCCTGTGTTATTGCAGCGCTGATCGCTCACAACAACCGCAACAAGGCACAGGACTCCGACTAACAGTCCAGCGATAAAGGCGGCTGCCGCCGCCTTTATCGGGGCCTTGCCGGACTATTTACCAACGACATCCCTGGTGTCGCGAGCGATCACCAATTCTTCGTTGGTCGGCACCACCAGCACCTTGATCGGCGAATCGGCGGTGGAAATAACCACTTCCTGGCCGCGCACGTTGTTGGCTGCGACATCAAGCTTGATGCCCAGCGTGGTCAGACGTTCGACGACGGAGCCCCGGAAAGCGATGTCATTTTCACTGATACCACCGGTGAAAATAATGGCATCGACGCGCCCCAGTTCGATGGCATAGGCACCGATGTACTTGAGCGCGCGGTGACGCAGCACTTCAATGGCAAGCTTGGCGCGAACATGGCCCTCCCTGGCAGCCGTCTGAAGGTCGCGCATGTCGGAACTTATGCCGGAAATACCGAGCAGGCCGGACTTCTTGTTGAGCGCATTGTCAATGTCGGCAAAGGACATATTGACATTGGCGGCCAGAAAGTTGGGAATGCCGGCGTCTATGTCACCGCAACGGGTTCCCATGACCATTCCTTCGAGCGGCGTCATCCCCATGCTCGTGTCGTAGGATTTGCCGTCCTTGATGGCCGTAAAGGACGACCCATTGCCCATGTGGCAGGTAATGCAGTTGAACTGATCCTTGGCGATACCGAGGATTTCGGCGGCACGCTCGGACACAAAGCGGTGCGACGTTCCGTGGAAACCGTAGCGGCGGACATGGTGCTTCTCATACCACTCGTAAGGCAGCGCGTAGATGTAGGACTCAGCCGGCATGGTGGCGTGGAAGGCCGTATCAAAGACGCCGACATTGGGGATGCCGGGCATAGCGCTCATGGCCGCCTCGATACCCGTAATGTTGGGCGGGTTGTGCAACGGCGCGAGCGGAATATTCTCCTTGAGGGCGGCGATCACGGCGTCGTTGACGAGAACGGAGCCGGAGAATTTTTCAGCGCCATGAACAACGCGGTGGCCGATGGCGGCGATATCCGCCAATGACTTGATGACCCCGACTTGCGGGTCAACCAGTTTTTCGAGAACCCGCTTGATGGCAAGCTTATGGTCGGCAATATCGGCGATCTCCTTGATCTTGTCACCATTGGCCGGTTCGTAAGAGAGGACGGAGTCTTTCATGCCGATACGTTCCACCAGACCGGCAGCAACGCGATGCTCGTTGGACATATCGAGCAATTGATACTTGAACGAAGAACTGCCGCAATTCAGTACAAAAACAAACATGACTTATTCCTTAGTAATTTCTTCACACCGAAAACATCCGGTTTTTCGCTGTTCGAATTTTCCTCAGGCAACCGTAGCCCGAAATGGAACGTCTAACAACACCTATGAGCCATCAACGCAAACACTGCTCGATAAAGCGCATCAAGCCCTGACCATTCATTGTGGAGGGATTCTAGCAGAACTCGAAAGTGTGGCCCGAGACGATTTGTGCGCCGCACCAAAAATATTATTTATTGCCCGTAAAACGGTGATTTTACGGCCTTTTTCTGGCTGCTGCGAGCCATCCACAATAACTACATTTAGTCAACTTCTTGCCTTTAGCCACTACATGTAGTAGCTTTACTCTTATTCCGCAGTAAAAAACACCCGCAAGACTCGCGTGTTTTACGCAGCAAAAGTCACAGGCGGTTTGAACTCAAGGGCCAACCGCAACGTCCACACTGCAACTAGCAGCCACAAAAACCGAGATTAACAATGAGCCAGAATACACAGCAACTATCCTTTACCGCGATCGCTGAAACCACAGAACCCGCGCCCCTCGCCGAGCAGGAAATTTCCGCCGAGGTACTGGTCGAAAAGTACGCCAAAGGCGCCGAAACCAACGTCCATGATGTGCGCCGTCGCGTTGCACGCGCACTGGCCGTCAACGAAGACGAAAAGCACCGCGCCAAATGGGAGGAGCGCTTCCTCTGGGCGCAGGAAAACGGTTTTGTCCCCGCCGGCCGCATCAACTCCGCTGCCGGCACGCCGCTGGCCGCCACGCTGATCAACTGCTTTGTGCAACCGGTCGGCGATTCCATCGTCGAACTCGTCGACGGCAAGCCCGGTATTTACAGTGCGCTGGCCGAAGCCGCCGAAACCATGCGCCGTGGCGGTGGTGTCGGCTATGACTTTTCGTCAATCCGTCCGCAAGGTGCGCAGGTCAAGGGCACGCAATCGCGCGCCTCCGGCCCGGTTTCCTACATGCGCGTATTCGACCGCTCCTGCGAAACCGTCGAATCGGCTGGTGCCCGCCGTGGCGCGCAAATGGGCGTGCTGCGCTGCGACCATCCGGACATCGAAGTCTTCATCCACGCCAAGGATCACGGCGATCTGACCAACTTCAATGTCTCGATTGCCGTTACCGACATGTTCATGGAAGCCGTCGAAGCCGATAGCGAAATCGAACTCACGCACCGTGCCGAACCCAATGCCGACATGAAATCCTCCGGCGCGTTTCAGCGCGACGATGGCCAGTGGGTCTACCGCAAGGTGCGTGCCCGCGACCTGTGGGATCAGGTGATGAAGTCGACCTACGATCATGCCGAGCCGGGAATCCTCTTCCTCGACCGCATGAACAAGGACAACAACCTCTACTACTGCGAGCTGATTGAAGCCACCAACCCCTGCGCCGAACAACCGCTGCCGCCTTACGGCTGCTGCTGCCTGGGCTCAATCAACCTGACCCTGTTTGTCAAGCACGCCTTTACTAACCGCTCCGAATTCGATTTCGCCGCCTTTGGCGAAGTGGTCAAGATCTCGACGCGCATGCTCGACAACGTGCTCGACGTCACCGCCTGGCCGCTCGATCGCCAGCGCGAAGAAGCCGCTAACAAACGCCGCGTCGGCCTCGGTTTTACAGGCCTCGGCGACGCCTTGTGCATGCTGACCCTGCGCTACGACCGCCCTGAAGCCACCGCCATGGCCGCGCGCATCTCAGAAGAAATGCGCAATACCGCCTACCTGGCCTCGGTCGAACTGGCCAAGGAACGCGGTGCCTTCCCGCTATTCAACGCCGAGTTGTACCTCTCCGGCGGCAACTTCGCCTCGCGCCTGCCGCCCGATGTCAAGGCCGAAATTCGCAAGCATGGTCTGCGCAATTCTCACCTGCTCTCCATCGCGCCGACCGGCACCATCTCGCTGGCCTTTGCCGACAACGCCAGCAACGGCATCGAACCACCTTTCTCGTGGACCTACAACCGCAAGAAACGCATGTTCGACGGCACGCTCAAGGAATACGCCGTCGAAGACTACGCTTGGCGCCTCTACAAACACATGGGCGGCGATGTCGAGAAACTGCCGGACTACTTTGTCACCGCGCTCGAAATCTCGGCGCAGGCGCACAAGGAGATGGTCGCTGCCGTCGCACCGTACATCGACACCTCAATCTCGAAAACGGTGAACGTTCCCGCCGATTATCCGTACGAAGAATTCCAGGGCCTCTATATGAGCGCCTGGAAAGCCGGCCTCAAGGGCTTGGCCACCTACCGCCCGAACAGCGTGCTCGGTGCCGTGCTCTCGGTCGATTCTGCCAAAGGCGCGACCAAGGCTGAAGCCGACGCCAAGGCGCCGCAGGATTTCGTCAGTGGCGATGCCAACCGCCGCCTGTCGATCAAGAACCTGCCGGCGCCGGTACTCTCCAGCCTGCGCTGGCCGGGGCGCCCGAGCCTGCCGGAAGGCAACATGGCATGGACCTACATGATTGAGCAGGAGATCGGCAAGTTTGCCCTCTTCGTCGGTCACATCGAGCAGGAAGGCCGTTCGTGGCCGTTTGAAGCTTGGGTCAACGGCCCGGCACAGCCACGCGGCCTCGGTGCCGTTGCCAAGACGCTATCGATGGACATGCGCGCCAATGACCATGCCTGGTTGGCGCTCAAGCTCGAATCGCTGGCCAAGACACCGGATGGCGAAGGCTTCGACATGCCTTTCCCGCCCCACGGCGAACGCAAGCGCATGCCCTCCCTCGTTTCCGCCATGGCGCGCCTGATCCAGTTCCGCGTTGACCAGCTCGGCTTCTTCCAGAACGAAGGCCCGACGCCGGTGCTTGACGCCATGTTCTGCCTCAAAGAGCCGAAGACCGGCACTGACGGCACGCTCTCGTGGACGGTCGACATCTTCAATCCAGCCACCAATGAAGACTTCGTTCTCGGCCTCAAGGAAATCACCTTGCCTGATGGCGTCACCCGCCCGTACTCGGTGTGGCTCTCCGGCAACTACCCGCGCGCCCTCGACGGCCTGACCAAGCTACTTTCGCTCGACATGCGCGTGCTTGATCCGGCCTGGATCGGCATGAAACTGCGCAAACTGCTCGACTACCCCGAGCCGCTCGGCGACTTCATGGCCTTTGTTCCCGGCACGCGCAAGCAGACCAACTACCCGTCGACTGTGGCCTACCTCGCACAGCTCATCATCCACCGCTACGCGATGCTTGGCATCCTTGATGAAAGCGGTATGCCCTTGCAACAGATGGGCATTCTTGAGTCCCCGGCCGGCAGCACGGCGGCCAAGCCCACCGCCGGCAAGCTATGCGGTGAATGCGGCAATCACACGATGATCCGCAAGGACGGCTGCGACTTCTGCACCGCCTGCGGTGCAGTAGGGACCTGCGGCTAAGCCGCTATAACCGGCCGACCCACTCCCCAATGTGTGCAACAAGAACTTCATAAGTTGCAGCACTAGGGGAATAGAAAATCCAGCAAACCGGGCAACCTAGAAAAGGCGCGTGCTGAGCAATTCAGCACGCGCCTTTTTTCGTCGAAACAGATCGCCTCCCGGAACCACTGAGTCCAGAACACAATTGCATTCGGATTGAACTTGGAGCCGATATTTCCGAGGAAGAGCGTTGTAATCGCGTATAGAGCCAGAATAAGCACGCTTTGAGCAACGGAGAAACTAATTCCCTGTTGTTCGCGAATTTACATTTTCACGGGAATACTGGATACCAACAGTCCCGACCCGACTCAGTGGCGCCAATCCGTCCAGCAAGGCCTCAGCCACGCGTGGCGAATAAAGCATGAACAGATGTCCCAGCCCGTCAATCAACGTGCTCTTCGCCCCCGGCCATTCGAGGTTCGACTGCGGCACTACGTAGTTGTCGTGCGGACTGTAGATCGTTACGGTATCAACCGGCGGTATTTCACTGGCAAGCGTCTTCAACCACGCATTGCCCGGCGTCATCTGGCGAGCGTTCTGGCCGATCGCGATTCTTGCCAGTTCGCTGCCGGCATGTGGCGCTCCCAGCGTCACCAACTGGATCACTTTTGCCACCCCGTGACGTCGCAAATAGGCGCGAGCGACCAGCCCGCCCATGCTGTGCCCAACTAAAATCAGTTGTGTCGCTCCGGTCTCGGTGAGCACCTCGTCTATGCGTCGGGAGACGGGTTCCACATAGGTCTCGATACTTGTATAGATCGGCTCCAGATTGATCGTTGCCACTATCCAGCCGGCTGC
>JANNNT010000370.1:0-8382 GCA_031398685.1 Rhodocyclaceae bacterium
CCCACTTTGCCGAAATCATGCAGCAGCGCCGCATAGCGGATCTCGCGCAATTGGTCCCTGGAGAACACCATGCGCCGCAGATCGGGGGCGTCGTCCCGATCTACCGCGATGGCCAGTTTTTCCGCGTAGTCCGCGACCCGGAAAGAATGCCCCGCGGTCGCCGGATCCCTTTCCTCGATCGCCTGAACCGAGGCCCGAACGAAGCCGTCCAGAAGGCGCTCGATGTCCGAATAGAGCAGAAAGTTCTTCAGGGCGACCGCGGTTTCGGCACAGACCCCGGTGAGCATCTCGAGATCCTGCTCATCGAAGGCATTGAGGTTTGACGACGTGTCTACCTGAATCAGGCCCAGGACCTCGCCGTCCAGAAGCAGGGGGACACACATCACGCTGCGGATGGCCTGGGAAATGATCGATTCCTGGGACCCGAAATGGCGGTCGGACAAGGTGTCGACGGAGAGAATCGACTGCTTACGCGTAAGCACCTGGTCGATGATGGTGTGCGATAGCCTGATCTGTTCCGGATCGTCGATGGTTCCGTCCCGCTGACGCGCGCCGGCGAGCTCTGGCGCCTGGCCCTCGTTGTGTTGAAAGAGAATGAAGGCGCGTTCGGCAAGCGGGAACAAGTCGAAGATCAAGTTCAGGATCTTCTCGACCAGGGTGGCCCGATCCGTCACGGCGCCGATCGCGATGCCGACCTGGGCCATGGCATGGAGTTTCCGCAGTGTCACCTGGAGATGGTGGTCGCCCGTAGCCACCGCGGGCATCTCTTCGAGAGTCGTCAGTTGAGTCGCATCGAGGGATTTGGTAATGGTGCTCGGCATGCTGCGGCGCGCCGGCACGACCAGAGAGTGGAAAACCATCTGGGCCGAGGACACCGTGACCTCGTCACCGTCGCAAAGTGGGTGCCAGGAGCCCGGACTGAGGCGCTTGCCGGAAACGAACGTGCCATTGAAGGAATGCAGATCCTCGACGAAATACGTGTCGTCCCGGCGCCTGATCCGTGCATGCCGGCGGCTTATGGTCGGCTCGGGAATGCAGATGTACCGGTCCGAAGCCAGCGAGTCCTGCGGGTCTCTCCCGATCACGGCTTCATCGTGAAGTGGGAAGACGGTCGGCTTGACCTTGCCGGCACCGGCGACTTCCAGGTACGCCGTTACCGCGCCGAGAGCGTTGCAGACAGTACGTGTGTTTTCCATTCCACTGCCCTTTACCCGAGCTCCCGAATGCGGCGAATCCATTCCGGCCGTGTGCCCGACTCGTGCCCCGGGTCGGATTGCCTTCCAAAGGCAAGCCGTTGGTGCAAATTGGGTTTGGCATTGGCCGAAAGCGGTAGTTCCAGCGGAATAAGGTGTCGCCGGAATTTCGTTGTCCACCAAGGCACCCCAAGGAGCAGCAAAACAACCGGCAACGGGTGGGGGCGACCAGCCTGAGCGGCGGACGTCGCGCGGCGGTCAAAGGCTCGGGCCCAGTCCAGGGTGGCAATAGCGAGGTTTAGCATCGTCGTTCTCCATCAGGGTCGGATCGCAGAGTTGAATGTTGCACTCGACAATCCTATGGCAGGGAACGTGCCAGCGTCCGACGACGGCCGCGACAAGTCTAGTAACACATTGAAAATAATCAATATTTCAGGCGCTTAACGGGCGGCAACCGCCCCACCAGGGAACTCGCCGAAGCCTTCAGTGGCGGGCGGGACACAACAGATGATAGATAACTGTTTGTCTGCACCCGACACCTGGCCAGCGTCGACCGTTCCGCAGCCGCGGCCGACCCCGGCCAAGCGTTCTCACTTGACCGTGATCGTAATCTTTCTCGAAGCTACCGGCGGATTGTGGGGAATGTGATTTTCGTCGCCCATCAGCAACTGCAGGGTGTGTTTTCCCGGCGGCAGTTCCACCATCGCTTCCGTTTCGCCGGCGCCGAAATGCAGGTGCGCCCGATCCGAGGGGATGGGTTCGTTTGCGGGCGGCAAATCCGTATCGATCAGCAAATGGTGGTGGCCGGTGTGGGGAAACTGGACACCTTTCGGGGCGACACCCATATTGCGTAGCCCAAACCACACGCGTATCGGCTGGCCAGCGGCGACGACCTGACCATCGTTCGGCCAGCCAATGTAAAGATAAGCGTTGTCGGGGGATGGCGTGGTGCCGGCGATGGCACCGCCGAAGCCAAGGAAAGCCGCCAAGGCGGCGACCGCGAATACCTTGAATACCTTGAATACCTGCTTGTACATGGTCTGTGCTCCTCGTTTTTGCAAACCGTCAATAAAAGGCAGGAGGTGGGGGGTTCGTCCCCGGGCGCGGCACTGCCGTCAAGGCACCGTGATCGTGATCTTCTTCGAATGGACGGGCGGGTTGTGGGGAATGTGGTTGTGGTCGCCGAGGAGCAATTGCAGGGTGTGCTTTCCTGGCGGAAGCTCAATACGCGCCTCGGTTTCGCCCGCCCCGAAATGGAGATGGTTCCGGTCGGACGGGATCGGCTGGTCAAAGGGAGGTAGCTCGGTGTCGATCAGCAGGTGATGATGGCCCACATTGGGAACGTCCACCCCTTTCGGAGCGATGCCCATATTGCGCAGTCCCATGCGCAACCAGAACTTGCCGCCCTGAATGACGGTACCGTCAGACGGCCAGACAATGAAGACTTCCGCATTGCTGGGAGAAGGCGCTCCGGCCGCAAAAGCGGGCGCACCCGCCAGAACCGCTATCGCCGAAACCGCAAGAAAAGCTTGTTTCAACATGGCAACCATCCTTTAAGTGTCGAGGTTTCGAACTACCGTCAAGAAACTTGTCAAATAGGCACGTGCTTTGAGTAGAAGGATGGGAAAGAGTTCGAAAAAAAAACCGCAACCGAATCCATCGACGCCTTGACCCGGTTGGCTATCGAGATGTACGTTCTTGACGACGCCATTTCGGGGTTATCCAGGATGGGTTGCCCGGTCACCTCCGTGACGTGGGCGCCGGGAGCGGACACCGTGGAACGTAACTTCGTGATGAAAAGGGTATGGCTATGTGGCGAATATTCCTGATTGTTTGCCTGATCGGGGCGCTGCCCTGGCAAGGGGCGGAAGCGGCAACTCCTGGTGCGGACTCTGTAGAAACCCGGCGCATTGCGCTCGTTATCGGAAACGGGACCTATGCGTACGATCCCCTTGCCAACCCGGAAAACGATGCACTTGCCATGGGTAGCACGCTGAGGGCCCTCGGATTCGAGGTCATGGAACATAAAAACGCGACACGGCAGGAGATGCTGGAAGCGATCCGGGAATTCACCCAGCGCCTTGATGCCGGTGGTATCGGGCTGTTCTATTTTGCCGGACATGGGTTCCGCGTCGCCAACCGCACCGTGCTACTACCGGTAGACGCGGATGGCCGCTTTCCAGCCCGGTTGATCGCCGACGGCGTTGATCTGGAGAGCGTTCTGGTCGACATGTCCGCGCCGCGTCCGGGCAAGTTGAATCTGGTCATCCTCGATACCTGCCTGAACAACCCCTTCCGTAGCGGCGATCGCGTCACTTCGGAGTTGCCCGAGCAGACGCTCATCGCCTACGCCACGGCGCCCGGTTACTTCGCTGCGGATGGCGCGCGGCATGGCCGCTATACGGGGACATTGCTGAAAGCCATGGTTGAACCAGGCCGGGAGGTGCTGGAAATGTTCCACCGCGTGCACGCCGACGTCAAGCGGGCAAGCAAGCAGGAACAGAACCCCACGCTGTCATCTTCCCTGTCGTCAGGGTTCCGCTTCCTGGAAGCGGGGCAAGCTCCCGTGGTGCCGAATCTCGTGGCAATGGCAGGCGATGAAAGCGGCGCCAGGACGCGGAGCCGCGGAATTCTTCCACAGAACAGCGCCGAGCAGTACGAACTGGCCTTCTGGGACTCGATCAAGGACAGCAGCTTTGCCAGCGACTACGAGGCCTACCTGCAGGCCTACCCCAAGGGTCGTTTTGCCGCCCTGGCCCGGGCTCGCCTCGAGCGGCTGCGTGCCGCCACGGCGCCCAAGGTAGACACCTCGCCGCAACGACCCCAAGCGGAGCCAGCCGCCAAGGCAGCGCCTGAACGGGTACCGGCCCCGGCCCCGCGTGCGGCGCCGGAACGTGTTCGTCCGGCTCAGGCCGCAAAAGCGGTGCCGGAGTCCGTCCAACCCGCAGACCCCGTACCGCCGGCGCCGAAAAAGCCATCGACCGACACTGTCGGCATCGGTGAGGTCAAGGACTGTCCGACCTGCCCTCTGCTCATCACCTTGCCCCGCGGCAGCTTCACGATGGGAAGCAACTCCGACGACCCATCGGAAAAACCAGCGCACCAGGTGTCGATCGGCGAGCCCTTCGCCATCGGAAAACATGAAGTCACCGCCGAACAGTGGAACGCCTGCGTGGCTGCCACGGCCTGCCCGCGCGTTGCCAGCATCGCCAGTGTGCCCAACAACACTCCGGCCTTCGATATCAGTTGGGACGACGCCCAGCTCTATGTCCAATGGTTGAGCAAGGTCAGCGGCAAACCCTACCGCCTGCCCACCGAGGCCGAGTGGGAATACGCCGCCCGGGGCGGCACCACGACTCGCTACTGGTGGGGCGAACAGATGCGCCCGGGCAACGCCAACTGCAAGGGATGCGGCGATCCATGGCAGCAAGAGATGCCGGCCAAGGTCGGGTCGTTTGCCGCCAATTCCTACGGCCTGCACGATGTCAATGGCAGCGTTTGGGAATGGGTTGGCGACTGCTGGCACAACTCCTACCGGGGCGCTCCCACCGACGGTCGGGCCTGGAATGAACCGAACTGCCTGGTTCGCGTTATTCGCGGCGGCTCATGGCGAGACGGCTCCGGATACATGCTGTCGTCAACGCGCTTCAAATACGGCGCCAGTGTCCGAGTTTCGCAAAACGGCTTCCGGGTGGCCCGGGATCTCAAATAGATCGGGCGATAGTGCGATTGCGTCGGACTCAGGGCTTGGGCTTGGTGGTCACCTGGACGAAGTCGGCGCTGAGCCGTTCGGGTCCGTATTTGGCCGCCATCTGTTTCAATTGCTTCTCCACCGCCTGCAAGTAGTCCGCCCGTGACTCCTGCTCCGGCCGAAGATCGTCGAACAGCGGCGCAGGAGTGATGAGCAGCACAATCAATTCGCTGCCGAAGGGCTTGGACACCACCCAGGTGCCTACACTTCCGACGGTAGCGGAATAGTTCGCCGGAGCCCGATTGGCCTTGGCACGTGGACTCGGCACCAGATGGACGACGTTGCCGTCGAGGATGTGGTAGTCAATGTTGACGTACGATTCATAGCCTGGGGTTGTGATGTCCAGAATCAGCGAATCTCCGTCGCTGAGCTCGCCATTGGTCCCTTTGCTACGGATAGTCGTGACTCCTCCTGATTCCCGATTGTTCCGCCAATAGGGCGCAAAGGCGGTGATGGCGCCACAGTAGTCGTCGCTCACCTGCCGAACTTCAAGCTTCAGGCGGGTGACGCCAGCCGCTGCGCTCAGCATTTCCTTAAGCCGAGTGAGACCGAAACGCGTGGGGATATAGCCCTGGACCAGGGTCCCATCGTCGCGCACCGAAGCCGCCAAGGCCGAACAGGGCACGCCAGCAAGAATCGACGCGACAGATACAGGCGGCGGCGCGGGTTCGGAGGGCTGAGCTAACGGCAAACTGGCCGCCGGTGCCGACTCAGGGGGCGCCGGCACGTCGCCGCGGTTGCTCGGGGTTTGCCATTGGTAGGCGAGGGCGGCAACCAGGAGCAAGACGACAACGAAGGCCGACCCTGCCATGGCGACGTAGTCCCCGGCTCGGCGTTCCCCGTTCATGCCATGGAGAAATTTCGCAATCGTTGCCGTTCGCCCTTCGCGGCTGAACGACAGCGCTCCGCGCACGGCCTGCCATTGCCTGCGGCCCAGGGCTTTTGGCCGCTGCAGCTTGAATCCCGCGCTACGTGCCTGGGTCGCCGGCAAACGATCAAATGGGTGGCGTCCGGTTAATAACTCGTAGGTGATGCAGCCCAAGGCGTAGATGTCATCCCGCGGATCCGGGTCACGGTGCTCGAGCATCTCGGCGCTGGCATAGGCGGGGGTCAATCCGCCAAGGCTGCCGGCGTCAAAAACCGTGGCCTCCGCATCCTCCTCCGCTTTGTGGAAGGCGCGCGCGATTCCGAAATCAATGACTTTTACTTCACCGCTATCCGAAAGGAATACATTGGCGGGTTTCAAGTCGCAATGGACAAAACCACGCTCGTGCGCATAGGCCAAGGCCTTGGCGATGCCGGTGACGATGGGCAGGGCTTCTGCATAGGGCATGCCTTTGAAGTCCTCCGCCCGCAGTAGTTGCCTCAGCGGCTTGCCTGACAAAAATTCCATGGTCAGGTAGACCATCGATCCGTCGCGATCGAAGTCATAGACCGTGATGATGTTTGGATGGGCCAGGGTTTGCGCTTTTTTGGCCTCGCGCTGCAGGGCAATCAGCGACTTGGGATGGCCACGAAACTGGACATTCAGAACCTTGATGGCGATATAGGGCTTGCGGTCGGATGCCTCCAGCTTGCGCAGGTCCAGCGCCTTGTACACCATGCCCATGCCACCGAAACCCAGGCATTCCTCAAGTACGAAGCGGCCATTCAGCGTGTCGCCGACACCCTTGATCCGCTCCAGCTCGGGCACCGGGGGCGCCGCCGATCTCGCTGCCCCGGCCGCCGCTGAAACGGCCGGTTTGCCGACGCTGTTCAGCACCCGCGTTTCATCGGAATCCGGTTTCTCCTTTGGGTTCTCCATGTTTTTGATCCGCTCATGTACTTCAACATAAACGTCTGGGGGCAACGGAAAGTTCGTGTGTTCCTCGTTGAGAATCTCCAGCAGATGCCCGGAATTCCCATGATCCGTCGCCAGCACCTGGTCTATCTGGGCAAAGAATTCCACCGGCGACAGCGCCCCGCGGTGAAATGTACGAATCGCTTGCACAAGGTTGGCCATGTCTTATGAATGGTCCCAAGACGGATGGGCCCGGATGAACCTGTGGTTTCCCGTTTTGCCTCGCATCGGCCTTCCTCCTTCCGTGACCGCGTTCCGAACCACCGCTGATCCGATAGCATCAGTGCAACCCAAGCACGAGCAAGAGATCGCACGCATGCTTCCCCAAGGATTAGGACGCAAGTAGCGGCACGACAGTTCCCTGCGCACGGCATAATAAACACGCTTGAATCGCCGCTTATAACGCGAACTGTGCGAATTTCTGTCCGGTAGCGGCCAGCACGCCGAGCCAGGCCGGGCTGTTGAGGTCGAGTTGTTTCTGGCGGCTGGTCAGTAGCTCGACCGGGACGTGGGTAAAGGTGTCGTGCTGGAGCCCGATGACCAGGCCGGTTTTGCCGGCCATTGCCGCATGCACGGCGTTGCGCGCAAAGAAGTCGCAGAGAATGGCATCCTCGGCGCAGGCCGGGACGCTACGGACGAGGTAGCTCGGGTCAAAGTAGCGTAGGACGAACGGGACGTTCTCGGCCTTGAAGTAGGCTTCGATACGGTCGCGCAGGAAGAGGCCGATGTCCTTGGATTTGAGGTTGCCCGAGGCGTCGTACTGGTCGCCTCCGGCTTGGATCAGATGCTGGCCGGCACCTTCTGCGACGAGGATGACGGCGTGCGCGCGGTTGATTACGCGTTGCTTGAGCGCGGCGAGGAAGCCGTGTTCGCCTTCGAGGACGAAGGGCACTTCAGGCACCAGGGTGAAGTTCACGTCCTGGCTGGCGACCGTGGCACCGGCGGCGATGAAGCCGGCGTGGCGACCCATGATCTTGACCAGTGAAATACCGTTGTGCACGCTGTGCGCCTCGGTGTGCGCACAATTGATCGCCTTGGCCGCTTCATCGACGGCGGTGACGTAGCCAAAGGTACGCGAAACGAAGGCGACATCGTTGTCGATGGTTTTGGGGATGCCGACGACCGCCAGTGCATGGCCGCGCAGCTTGGCTTCCTGGTAGATCGCCGCGCCGCCGCGCTGGGTGCCGTCGCCACCGACGACAAAAAGCATATTGATTTTGCGCCGGATGAGGTTATCGACGGCCACATTCACATCCACCGGCCCGCGTGAGGTGTTCAGCTTGGTGCCGCCTTCCTTGTGGATATCCTCAACAAATGCGGGGGTCAGCGGGATCGGTTCCGAGCCACGCCAGGGGTCGAGCCCCTGATAACCATTGACGAAGCCGACGATTTCGCGGACCCCGTAGCCATGATGCAGCTGGAGGACCAGCGAACGGATGACATTGTTGAGTCCGGGGCACAAGCCGCCGCAGGTGACGATGCCGGCGCGGGTATTTTTCGGATCGAAGAACAGGCGTTCACGGGGTCCGGCGACTTCGAACAGAATTTCCTCTTTCGCTGGCGCATCGGGGTCGATGATGACGTTGTAAAGCACACGC
>JANNNT010000433.1:0-24811 GCA_031398685.1 Rhodocyclaceae bacterium
CGATACCACCCCGATCAACGTGGCGATGCCGGAAAAGCCCAATGCGGCGATCGCCGGATCCACCTTGCTACGTATTACCGACGATTCTCCGGATTTTCCGGCCTTGCGGATCGCCATGAAGGTGCTCGGCGGCGATGCCGACAGCAGGATCTGGCAACGACTGCGCGAGCGCGAGGGCCTCGCCTATAGCGCCGGCGTAAGCTTATCCGGCAGCCACTTCGAGCCGCGTAGCCGATTGTCGATCCAGGCTAGCGCCGCCAGCGATAAAGCCGATGCCGCGCTGAATAGTCTGAAGGACGAACTGAAACGGGCGTTGAAGGATGGCTTTTCGGAGCAGGAAGTGGAACGCGCCAAGCGTGCATGGCTGCAGGAACGAAAGACCTCTCTCCGCGATGAGCAGTCGTTTGCCAGCAGTCTGGCGGAAGGACTCTATAGTGGTCGAGACTATGCCTGGCTCGCGCAATATGATGAAAAAATCGCCCGGCTTACCCCGCAAGAAGTCACCCTCGCCTTGCGCAAGTATCTGGCCGAAGCGCCGATGGTCTGGAGGATCGGCCGAGGCACCTGAAGATCTGCTTTGCCGTGGGACGACGAGACCACTACCACGTCTATGTGATCGAACTGTCGAAAGACGTTCTTTACGAAGGCAAATTCAATAAAGCCAACCCGGATTACGTTACGGGCAAACCGTGTGTTTATGTCGGCATGACGGGACTGGACCCCGACGTGCGCTTCGACAAACACAAGGCAGGCATCCAGTCCAATCGATACGCAAAGCAATTCGGGCTACGGTTATTGCCTCATCTCTTTGAGGTCTATAACCCGATGCCCTATGACGGTGCGCGTGACATGGAAGTTGAGTTGGCGATTGCCCTGCGTGACGACGGGTATGGGGTTTGGCAAGCGTGAGCGGGGCCACTCGCCTGCGACTTCTTGTCGTCGTGCATTAGATTCCGTTTCAGTGAAGCTCCTGAAGCGCGTAATCGTGCAGAGAAATCAGCCAGGAGAAACTATCATCTGAAGAAGCGGTGCTCTTGTGCGCTTTCGAAAAGCCCTTTGGAAGAAAGCTCTCCATCTCTCGCAGTTGTTCAAAGATACTCCGGAATTCACTCCGGCTGCGTTTGAGCGTCCGTGCCCGTTTGGCGCGCGCGATCACGGTTGCGACGAACAAATGCATATCGACGGGCTTATGCAGGAAATCGTCACCACCAAAATACAACGCATCCATCTGGTATCGGGTGCCCTTTTCACTCGACAGAATAATAACTGGCGTATCGGTCAGCGCATCGTCCTGGCGGAGGATGGCCAGCAGTTCGATGCCACTGCAGCCCGGCAGATAGACATCACTGACCACGACATCCGGGCTTAATTGCTTGATCAGGTCGGGAACCTGTAGCGGGTCGCGGACAACCAGCGTCTCGACACCGGCGTAGTTCAACTCCATGGCGTGCTTGTTTCCGACAACCAGATCATCCTCGATCAGGAGCGCTTTGAACGGCCGGGTCGGAGTTTGCCCGGTAACCCCATTCAGAACCTTGATCAGGCGACCGATATCTGACGGTTTGCTGAGAAAACGAGTCGCCCCCAGACGAACGGCTTCCAACCGGGCCGGAATGTCATCCGAACTGGCTATGCAAAACAAATGCCGAGGAGGGTTGAAGCGGAGGTGCAATTGGGCGAATACGTCCTCGGCGTTAGCCTCCCGACGACACCGGTCGAGGTCGGCAATGATCGCGGCCGGAAAGATTTCGTTGTCAAAACTTACCAACTCATCCAGCGATTCCAGGTTGATCGTGACAAATCCGGCATGAAGCAGTGTTTCCTGAAGCGTGGCCAGGAGAGACCGGCTGTCAATGTAGAGTGCGATTCGATTGTTGGTGCTATGTGCGGCGGAAGGAAAGGGAGCTTTCTCCGCATGGTTGATTTCTTGGCCCATGGCCATTCCTTGGTGTTACGGTTACTCAAGACTAGGTACATCATTCCATCCTGTCTGTGCGGTATCGCACATACTGGATATAGGGTAGTAAGTGAACGCGTAGGTGTTGCAATCAGAGGCAACGAAAGCCGAAAGACAGGGAGCGCATGCCGCACGCCAGGGCGCCCTCCAATTCTTGGTGAATTGACCTGGCCTCGCCCCCGGCCCATGCGATATCAGGCCAGGCGCCCATCGCGGAAGTCGTTCAGCGCCTGGTAAATTTCCTGCTCCGTATTCATCACAAACGGGCCGTATTGCGCGATCGGCTCATTGAGTGGTCGGCCAGCGATCAGCAACGCCCGCGCTTCTCCGGTGGATTCGATCACCACCCCGTCCGCCTGCGTGCCATTGGCGAGAATCGCCATATTTTGCGTTGGCACCGTGCTTCCGGCGATGCTGACCTCGCCACGATACACAAAAACGAACGCGTTATGGCCTACCGGCAAGCTCTGCGTAAAACGCGCGCTGGCCGGGAGATGCAGGTCCAGATAGAGCGGTGTTGTGGACTCGCGTGCCACGGCTCCGGCTACACCGTGGCTCTCGCCGGCGATTACGGTTACCGCCACGCCGGATTCGGTCACGAAGCGCGGCAAGTCAGTCGCTGTGAAGTCGCGATACCAGGGGGCGGTCATTTTGTCTTTGCCGGGCAGGTTCAGCCAGAGCTGAAAACCTTCCATCATCCCTTCTTCCTGCTGCGGGATCTCGGAATGGATCACACCACGACCGGCCGTCATCCATTGCACGCCACCGTTCTCGAGCAAACCTTCATGGCCGGCACTGTCGCGATGGCGCATGCGGCCGGCAATCATATAGGTCACCGTTTCGAAACCGCGGTGCGGATGATCGGGGAAACCGGCGATATAGTCGTCCGGGTTCTCGCTGCCGAAGGCGTCAAGCATCAAAAACGGGTCGAGCCGACGTTGTAGCGATTGCGTCAATACGCGCGTCAATTTCACTCCGGCGCCATCGGAGGTCGCCTTGCCGACGAGCAGTTGTTCCACGGTGCGGGACTGGCTGACGTGATCGGCGTGAGGGGATGGATTCGTTGTCATGGTATTTCCTTGATTTCGTGCTCTGCTGCGCCAATAACGGAAGATGAATTTACGCAGCAGACCATAAGGCACCCGGATTAGTTCTTATGCTTCAAAACTCAGGCGAACGCCGCAGCAAGATCCTTTTCGGCCTGGGCAAAGCCCTGCTTGGCAGCTTCCGGCCCCATGTTCAAGCCTTCCGCGTAGATGAAATGCACGTCGGTCATTCCGAGGAAGCCGAGCACAGTCTTCAGGTACGGAACCTGGGTGTCGGCCTCGGTGCCACGGTAACGGCCACCTCGCGCCAGCGCCACGTAGACCTTCTTGTCCGCGAGCAGACCTTGCGGACCGGTCTCCGTGTAGCGGAAGGTCACGCCGTTACGGGCGATGGCATCGATCCAGTTTTTCAACTGCACCGGCACACCGAAGTTGTACATCGGCACGCCGAGCACGATCACGTCGGCGGCCTGAATCTCGGCAATCAGCACGTCGTCAAGGGCGACACGGGCGGATTGAGCCGATGTGCGCTGTTCGGCCGGGGTAAACAATGCGCCGAGTGCCGCTTCGTCCAGAACAGAATGCGGGTTGCTGGCAAGATCGCGCAGGGCCAACGTTGCGGCCGGGTTCTCCGATTGCAGGTGAGCGACGATGGAATTGGCCACGCGGGTGGAATTGGCGCCTTCACTGCGGGCACTGGCGTTGATTTGCAGAATGTTCATCAGATTCTCCTGGGGGTTAAGAACGGTACGGAATTGACTATATTGTTTCGCAAACATAATGAGAAGCCCTTGAATCGGATATCATTGTCCTAAGTATGGAACAATACGACCCCAACGACTTGCTGATCTTCGCCCGCGTCGCCGAAGCCGGTAGTTTCAGCCGCGCCGCCGAGCGGATGGGCTTGCCCAAATCCACGGTGTCGCGACGTATTGCGCTGCTTGAGGAGCGACTGGGCGAGCGCCTGATGTTGCGCACTACCCGTCGCCTCACGCTAACCGAGTTCGGAAATCAATTGCTGGAACACGCACGCCAGGTGGCGGCTGAAGTTGATGCCGTAAAGGCGCTGGCCGAGTATCGCCAGGCGCGTCCGAGCGGTCGTCTTCGGGTGTCGATGCCGAGCGATTTTGCCAACCTGTTTCTGAGCGACATGCTGGCGGCCTTTGTTGCACTGCATCCGGCGGTATCGCTGGAACTTGATCTGTCGCCACGACGCGTGGATCTGCTCGGGGAAAATTTCGATCTTGCCGTGCGCATGGGCGCTCTGCCGGACGACACCCTGCTCGCGGCGCGGCGCATCGCCGTTTTTCCGAACGGTCTCTATGCAGCCCCATCCTACTTGGCCGAACGGGGCGATCCAAGCTCACCGGACGATCTTGTTCACCACGATGCCTTGCGCCTGCTTCAGGGTAATGGCGAGGCGGCGAGTTGGACCTTGGTACGCGACAAACAGCGCTGGGAAGGCGTGCCACCGGGGCGCACCACCGCAAATTCTCCCGAGCTGTTGATCAAATTGGCCTGCGCTGGCGTCGGGATCGCCGCCGTCCCGGATAATTTGGCGGCGCCCAGTGTGCGCCAAGGCGAACTGCGCCGCGTGCTCCGTGATTGGTGCTTGCCTTCCCACACGGCCTGGGCGGTATTCCCTGGCCGTCGTCTGATGCCGGCGAAGACACGAGCCTTCATCGACATGCTGGAAACTTCGATGGCTGGCACTCACGGAAATGACGGATCGCGGTAACCGGACCGCGAATGCTCACCGGCCGGATCGGTCAACCGTGATGTGAATTAACCAGCGCACGCGCGCGGCACAGATCTTCCCAGGACTTGGCTTTGTCAGGCAGCGTGCGCAAAAGATAAGCTGGGTGGTAGGTCACGACCACGGGAATCGTCAGCTCTCCATCGCGATAGGACAGCGTTTTCCCACGCAAACTGGCGAGAGAGCTCTCCTCGCCAAGTACGGCATGGACGGCGGCTCGGCCGAGCAGGACAATCAGTTTGGGCTGGATCAAGGCAATTTGGCGCTTGAGATAGGGGGCACAGGCGCCCATTTCGGCGGCTTCCGGCGTACGGTTGCCCGGCGGTCGGCATTTCACCGCATTGGCGATATACACGTCTTCGCCTCGTTTGAGGTCAATCGCCGCCAGCATCGAATCCAGCAACTTGCCCGCTTGCCCGACGAAAGGTTCGCCCTGAGCGTCTTCTTCGGCGCCCGGACCTTCGCCGATAAACAGCCAGCTGGCGTTTTCATCGCCGACACCGGGAACGGCCTGCTTGCGCTCCGCACAAAGCGGGCAGGCGCGACACGCTGCAATGCTCTGACGCAACTGATCCCAGCCGTACTGCGCAATTTGTTCCGCTCTCAAGATCACGGAAGAAACCAACCGGGGCACCACCGCCGGCGCTTCATCGGTCCGTGGCTCGGCCACGGAGGCAAGAGCCTTAGTGGCCGAGCCACGGACAACCGAAGGCTGTTCGCGCAGCTTCCACTGCGGCGACAGCCCCATCTCGTCGAGCATCTGATCCCGGTTCAAACTCATGCCAGCACCTCAGCCAACGCGTGCGTCAGCACCAGCGCATCCTCACGGCCGCCCTCGGCCGGGTAGTAGCCGCGTCGCACGCCGATCTGCTGAAAGCCGAAATAGCGATACATCGCCAACGCTTTTTCGTTCGACGGACGCACTTCGAGCAGCACGGTCGTCGCGCCACTCTCCCGTGCCACCCTCATGGCGTGATGCAGCAGGCGGGCACCAAACCCCATTCTCTGACGCTTCTCGGCAACACTGATCGTAAGCAGATGCGCGTCATCAACCGCCAGCATGAGCACGAAATAACCCACCAGTTCGCCATTTACACGGCACACCCAGCAGCTGTAACCACTCGCCAGTGAATCCGTAAAATTGCCCCGCCCCCAAGGGAACGAACAAACGTTGTACTCGATGGCCAGAACCTCATCGAGGTCGCCAGCATTCATCGGCCGCATCTCGATACGCGGAGCAAGCACGGCGTTCATCAGGCTTTGCCTCCTTCGGCCAGCCGCTCGGCCACGGTCTTGGCCACCTTGTTGCGCACGTAGAGCGGCGCGGCATCGGCCGGATCGATCTGCTCGCCACGCTCCAGGCGCGGCGCGGCGAGACGGACAATTGCTTCGGCGCTGGGCATCGATTCGGGCATCCAGACAGCAACAAAGGGCGACAGCCGTTCGCACAATAGCGGATAGGCCGCCAGTCCGTTGCCACAGGCCAACCAGCCGGTTGAAGCCGGCAACGGCACGGCGTCCGGCGGATAGACGCCGATTTCGCCTTGCAACTCGCCGTGCTCGAAAATGGCGTAATACACTTCGCCCATACGCGCATCCAGCGCGACGATCACCCGCTCGCCGCCACTTGCAAAGGCCATCGCGTCCAATGTGCCAATACCAATAAGTGGCAGATCGCGGGCAACTGACAACCCCTGTGCCGCGCCGCAAGCCACGCGCAGGCCGGTGAACGACCCGGGTCCGGTGCCGAAGGATATTCCGTCCAGATCGGCAAAACCCAGCCCGGCCTCGCGCAGGGTTGAATCGGCCAGCGGCAGCAGGGTTTGAGAGTTCGAAAGCCCTTCCGGGCAGCTTCGTGCAATGATCTCTCCACTGAGCCAGAGGGCGATGGAACTGGGGTCGGTCGCTGTTTCAAGGGCGAGGATATTCATGGGGCGTATTCTACCCTTCCCGCCTGGCTGCGTCGCGTTGAGGCAGAGGCTGGCAAGCACTCGGCGAGAGCCGGGAACACCTCAATCGACGTCGCGAATCGCTACTATGAACGAGACTACACGGCGCACTGATCCAGCCATTTCAGCAAGGTGGCAAAAAGCACATCGGGATCAAAGGGTTTGATGAGAAAGTCGTTCATTCCGGATTCGAAGCAGCGTGTCCTGTCATCGGCAAAGGCATTGGCCGTCATGGCCAGGATTGGGGTATCCCGGTAGCCGGTGAAGCAGCGTATCTGCCGTGTCGCCTCCAGGCCATCCAGAATTGGCATCTGCATGTCTATTATGATGACAGCGTAGACATTTTCCCTGGCCAAATGGACAGCCTGAGCGCCGTCTTTCGCCGTTTCAACGACCAGCCCTGAATCTTCCAGAAGAAACTGAGCCACTTCCAGATTCATCGGATCGTCGTCAACCAGCAAGATGTGTCGACCGCGATGGCGTTGGCGGATTAACTTTTCGGCATGATCCGTCTCTGCTGGTGGCGTGCCGGCTTCCTGGCCGGCTTTCTTTTTCAGGCGCGCTGTAAACCAGAAGGTGCTGCCGACTTCCGATGTACTCTTGACACCGGCCTCACCGCCCATCAGCTCGGCCAGCCGGCGGGTAATCGCCAGTCCGAGGCCGGTGCCGCCGTATTTGCGCGTGGTCGAATTGTCGGCCTGCTCAAAGGCTCTGAACAGCCGAGGCAGTGCTTCGGGCAGGATACCGACGCCGCTATCCTGAACCTCAAAACGCACCAGCAACCACTCGGCGGTCGCCTCCTGCGGGATGGCGCGCAGCGTCACGGTGCACTTTTCGGAGAACTTGATGGCATTCGTGACGTAATTGAGCAAAGCCTGCCGCAGTCGCGTTGTATCACCATGCAATTGGGGTGGGAAGGGGGCCGTTTCGATCCGCAGATCGATGCCTTTGGCCTGCGCACGGGCGGCCATGATTGTGCAGACGTTGTTCAGCAAGCTGTCGATGGCGACCGGCGTTTCCTCCAGGAGCAACTTGCCGGCCTCGATTTTTGAGAGATCGAGAATGCTGTTAATGATGCCGAGCAGATGCTGGGCGGCCGCGTCTATCTTGTCGAGGCGCTCTGCCTGCAGTGGCGTTACGTCGCCCCGCTGCAGGATGTTGGCCATGCCCAGAATGGCGTTCATCGGGGTGCGGATTTCGTGACTCATGTTGGCCAGAAAAGAACTTTTGGCGAAGTTTGCAGCTTCGGCAACATCTTTGGCCTGCGCCAGTTCGGCAGTGCGTGAACGCACAAGGTCTTCGAGATGGTGGCGGTGCTGTTTGAGTTCGGCTTCCGCCAGCTTGCGCTCGGTGATGTCTGATTGCGTGCCGATCATGCGCAAGGGATTGCCGTCCTCGCTACGGCTGACCACCATGCCACGATCAAGTACCCACTTGTAGCGACCATCCTTGCAGCGGACACGGTGTTCGCTGGCGTACATTTTGGTTTTGCCGCCGAGATAAGTCTGTACAGCGCCAAGGGTATCGGTCTTGTCGTCAGGGTGGATGCGTTTTTCCCGTTCGTCCAGCCCATTGCCAATCTCATCGTCGGCAAGGCCAAGCATTTCCTTCCAGCTTCTGGAGAAAGTCACCGTGCTATCGGCTATGCTCCAGTCCCAGATGCCATCACTGGTACCTTCGATGGCGAATTTCCAGCGGAATTCGCTTTCCTCCAGTTCGCCCATCAGGGATCGCAACTTCTTGAACTGGCGTCGGATCAATGTGGTGGCGACGAGCAGCATCAGACTGGCCAGCACGGCAAGTATTAGAAACTGTATAAAGCTCCCATACCAGTCCGACAATACTTCGTTTTTCCTGACAGCAGTAACCACGCGCAATTCGCTGTAGCCGGGCACTTCGAACGAGGCCAGCAGGTAGTCCTTGCCCACTTTGGCACGCCCGGCCTCCAGCTCGCCGATGCCGGAAAATTCACCGTCGGCGAGCACCTCCTTGAAATTGTCGACGGTCGCCGGTGTCGCGGCATCCAACGACAGGCAACGGGAAATGATCGCGCCCGCCCGGTTCACCAGCGCACCGTCAAAGCTCGGATAGGGCAACACGGATTGACAGAAGGTCTCAAAATAGCTGTGTTCGACCGCGCCCATCAACATACCGCCAAAGCGGCCATCGGGGAGTGACAGCCGGCGCATGAGGGCATACGTCAGTTGGCCGGTATTGCGCCCCACATACGGCCCGTAACCGGCCTTCTCCACTCCACCCGGGAACTGGCTCCAATAGGGTCGATCGGTAACGACGACGGGTTTGAAGTCAATGGCAAAACTGGTAAAGCGCTGAACCCCGTTGGCATCGTAGATCAGCAGATGGCGTAACTGGGGCAGATTGACCTTCAGACGCGATTTGAGGAACTCGTGTCCACTCTGAGATTCCTTCCACGACGACCAGGATGAATTATCCAGACTGATATTCAGCTCGTCGAGCAGCACTTCCACGCTGTCCATGGAGCGTGCAACATTCTCGGCAAGCAAGCGACCGTGCAGTTCGTGATTGCGTAGTTGCTCCTCGATCTCCTTGCCATAGCCGAGAAAAACATTCACCGCCATGGCAACGAGGATCACGATCCCACCGATCACCATCGCCGCAAACCCGATCGGGTTGATCAGCGAGACACGAGATGGCATTCGGAAACGGTTTGGCATTTGTGACCCCTGAACAGAACTGCTTACCTCGGACATTTTCGGGAATTGTACCCTACACGGATATTTGAACCGGCCGTGTCGTCCGCCGCGTCACCCAAACGTCATTGGAAAAAGCTGCCCGCAGCGCGACCAATGGTCTTCCGGGCATAACGATTTCCAGTTGTTTCGCGCCGTCAACAACGAGAACATTTCCCATCTTTATACGATTTCCGCGCAAGAGAGCCGCAACCCGTAATTAGCACGTAGAATTTGAAACACTCATTCTTTGTCCAATCCGAACCGCAGGCCATGATCCCAGACTCGCAGAAAAACTGGAGCGCTTACGAAACCCACGCTGCCGGATTCGAGACGCGTTTCACCGGGTACTATGCAGCACGCCGTTTTGACTATATTCATCCGGTGCGCCTGCAGTCCGGCGTGCCACGACGGCTACGCAAGCCTTATTCCGTCTCTGTCGCATATACCGAGTGGGGGGCTGTTGATGCCCCTCTCGTGATCTGCGTTGGCGGAGTTGCCAATTGTGCACATCGCTTTCATTTTCTGGCGGCGGAGCTAAGCCACGATCATCGCTTGATCTGTCTCGACTGGGTCGGTCGCGGACGTTCCGGCTGGCTGGCCGACAAAAGCGAATATGGCCTTGAAACCTGTGTCGAGCAGTTGCATCAGTCATTGCGGCATCTCGGTGCCCACAAGGCGACACTGATCGGTTCGTCTTTGGGCGGGATAGCGGCAATGGTGCTTTCCAGCCGCCATCATCATCTTGTCGGACGGCTGATCCTGAACGATACCGGCCCCTTCATTTCCGCCGCACGACGCCGACGACGCGCCGAGACACTGGCACGTCACTACGTCTTTCGCACGCCGGCCGAGATGGGGCGCAAGGTTGGCATCTCACAACGCAATGATGGCCCGATCAGCCAGGATGTGCGGCTTTACACTACCTACCACCAGACGCAATGGTCGGCGGCAGATGATGGCCGCATCTATCGGCACGATCCACGCGCGTTGATTGCTTTTCGCGACGAGGCGCACCAGAACGTCAATGTCTGGAGTTCCTGGTGGCAACTGCGGCAGCCGATACTGGCCTTGCACGGCATGGAATCCGATGTTCTGCGGCCACCGACTCTGCGCCGCATGATGCAGCGCCGGGACCTGACCGTGATCCACATTCCGGACACCGGCCACACGCCGGTACTGGACAATCCTGATCACATCCATTTCATCCGCACCTGGCTGAACGACAGCCCCCACGCACCGAGTCTGGGGCAGTCCCTCAGTGCCTTGAGAAGATCCGACTGAGTACTTCCGTGCTACGAGCGATCCAGCCATACCATCGCCGTCATGCGTCCGGTCTGGCCGTCCCGCCGGTAGGAGAAAAAGCGACTCGTCTCGCTGACGGTACAGAACGAGCCACCGAAAATTCTTGTCACACCCTGCTCCACCAAACGCTGGCGCGCCAGCAGATAGATGTCTGCCAGCCATTTGCCCGGCACCGACAGTTTGAAAGCCACCGCTGACTTTTCGTCTGCAGCAATGAAGGCCGAACGTACCTCGTCGCCCACTTCGAAGGCTTGCGGCCCGATGGCCGGCCCCAGATAGGCCATGAGCGTCCCGCCCGGCACACCCATTGCCGTGATGGTTTCTTCAAGAACACCGGCCAGCAAACCTCGCCAGCCTGCATGGGCTGCTGCCACAACGCTGCCGGCATCATTGCAGAACAGTACCGGCAGGCAATCGGCGGTCATTACCACGCAAACCACCCCTGCTTTCCGGGAAAACGAGGCATCAGCCTCTGGCGACCGGTCGCCCGCAGAAAACCGGGCGGCATCGAATACTCGGGTGCCATGGACCTGATTCAGCCAGACAGGAGTACAAGCAACATCGCCCTGAATCGAAGCCACCACGCGTTCACGATTGGCCATCACGGCCAACGGATCGTCCCCAACATGACGGCCAAGGTTAAGGCTGGCATACTGCCCCTGACTCACACCGCCCTCGCGGGTCGTCACCAGACTGCGCACATTAGGCGGCGCAGTCCAGTCAGGAACGATCCAGTTGTTACTACTCAACATCGTCCTCGTCGTCCTCTCCACTGTCACCATCGCCACGGACATAGATGATTTCCGGGCCGCCATCGAGATCGTCGTCCCAATCCTCGTCCTCCTCTTCGCCGGCGCGTGCCTCGAAAGCCAGCAGGCGGGCGGTCTCGATCAACTCGGCCATATCCTCAGGCATGTTCGACTTCCAGAGCATCGGTTTTCCACTCGCCGGATGGACCAGACCCAGACGACGGGCATGCAGAGCTTGCCGATGGAATTCGGGACCTTTGGGAATGCGGCTAGCCCCTCCGCCATAGACCGGGTCACCAACCAGCGGATGCCCGATGGAGGTCATGTGCACTCGAATCTGGTGCGTCCGACCGGTTTCCAGCGCACATTCCACGAGCGTACAATCGATGAATCGTTCGACGATGCGGTAGTGTGTTCGCGCCGGCTTACCGGTTTTCACCACCGCCATTTTTGTCCTTTGCGTCGGGTGGCGGCTAATCGGGGCATCTACGGTACCGCCACGCTCAACGCTGCCACGCACCAGCGCCTGATAGAAGCGTTTGACCGTGCGTGCCTGCATCTGGCGTACCAGATCAGTCTGCGCCTCGATGGTTCTGGCGATAACCATCAGTCCGCTGGTATCCTTGTCGAGTCGATGCACAATGCCGGCTCGCGCCACCTTGTCAAGCGCAGGGTCGTGGTAGAGCAACGCGTTGAGCAGTGTTCCGGTCCAGTTTCCGCTCCCCGGATGCACCACCAGACCGGCCTGCTTGTCGAGCACGATCAGCGTTTCATCTTCGTAGACAATACTGAGTTCAATGGCCTCTGGAGAATACGATTGGCTATGTTCATCAGGCGCTTCGATCAGTTCGATGACCTCGCCACCCCAAAGCTTCTGCTTCGGTTCGCTAACAATCACCCCGCCCACGGCCACTCGACCTTCGCGTATCCAGTTCTGCAGCCGGTTTCTCGAATGCTGCGGCCGAAGCCGGGCAAGCACCTGATCGAGACGCTGCCCTCCGCAATCGGCGGGGACGCTCAGAGTAAGCCGGGTGTTTGCGCTATAATCGACGCGCTTTTCGCCTTCCCCGATACTTTCTTCGGGCAAAACGACTTCTGTTTTTTTATGTGGAATTTTCATCATGCGTAGTTTAGCGGTTATCGCAGCGCTTTTCCTCGCCACGCTCTTTGCGGGTTGCGGACTTTTGCCAGAAATAAAGGATGAAACGATCGGTTGGTCGGCCAACAAGCTGTATGTAGAAGCCAAGGAAGCCATGAATGAAGGCTCCTACGAAACAGCGATCAAGTATTTCGAAAAACTTGAATCACGCTATCCCTACGGCCGCTTTGCCCAGCAAGCCCAAATCGACATCGCCTACGCCTACTGGAAGGACAACGAACCCGCGTCAGCCGTAGCCGCCTGTGACCGCTTCATCAAGTTGCACCCGAATCACCCGAACGTTGACTACATTTACTACCTGCGCGGACTGGTTAACTTCAACGAGGATCTGGGGCTTCTGGGTCAGATCAGCCGCCAGGACATGACCGAACGCGACCCCAAGGGCGCACGCGAATCTTTTGATGCCTTCCGGGAACTGGTGACCCGCTTTCCGGAAAGTAAATACGCGCCGGACGCCATTCAGCGCATGAAATACCTGGTCAATGCACTGGCCTCGCTGGAAGTGCACGTCGCCCGTTACTACATGAAGCGCAACGCTTATGTCGCGGCCATCAACCGCGCCCAGTTCGCTTTGAGGAGCTACCCGGATGCGCCGGCTACCGAAGAAGCCCTGTTCATCATGGTCAAAGCCTACGACCTGATGGGCATGAACGACCTGCGCGACGATATCGAGCGCGTGATGCGCAAGAACTACCCAGACAGCGTGTACTACACACGTGGCCTGGAGCGCACCGAGCCGTGGTGGAAGCTCTGGTAGTCCTCTGCGGACTCTCCAAAAGCTGACAAAACGACCGCCAATCCATGATTTGTGGTCGTTTTTTTTGTCAGCTTGACTGCTTGATCGCCAGCACCGCCTGATTGCGCAGGGTGCGTAGCAGGGACAATTCCTTCTCGGGAATCACGATTTCTCCGGCACGGTCACAGTCGGCATAAATCATTGCCACCGGATTAGTCTTGATGCACAAGGGGAAAATAACAAAGGTTCCGGCATTCACGCCCTTGCGGTACCACTCCGGGATGCGGGTGGAAATCTTGTAATCGTTGGTGTCACTGATCAGAATGTCGACGCCCTTGGACAACGCGGCATGGAAGATGTCCGGTGTATAGACCAGAGAAAAATTAAAACGCTTGGCGGTCTCCAGTGCATCCGGCCCGAAGCCAAAACGACCAAGCATGGTGTTGCTGCGCGCATCGCGAACGCAGAGGATGACTCGTTTGAAACCTTTGGCCCGATACATCGTTTCCAGAATGATGCGCAACACGTCGTTGAGCTTGAAGTCTTCAACCAATGTATTGCTGATATCCTGAATCCCCGCCATCAGAATGACTTCAGGATTACCGACGTCATTCGTTGACTCAACGTCACCTTCGACGGCCGGACTGCCTGGTGCGCCGACTGGCACCACGTCGGCGAGTACTGTTTCTGCGTTATCACTGACGGCAACCCGCACCGGTTCCTCAACTACCTCAGCATCCGGTTTGGTACCCCAGGCTCTTATCTGCTTGCCGAATGCTGATTGTTTCAGATTGATGCCGATGATCCCGGCGAACTGCGCCACACCCTGAAACGATTTTTCCATGGTCTCGCGCAAGACCTGCTCGCTGAGCGAGACATTTTCACCAAATCGCGCCGTGACCTTGCGCAATTCCTTTTGCCTTTGCTCCGGATCGACGTCGGAAATCATCGTGCACAGTTCATTTGAAAAGGCCGACAGGATGCGTATGCGTTCCTCAACGGTGTTGGCCTTGCGAACGTGACCAGCCGGCAGCTTGCGCATGCTGTTGACGATGAGATTGGGAAATCCCCAGGTACGCGCAATGCCGATGCCCAAGTCCTCGAACGAAAGGCCAAGAACCTGCACCGTCGCCGCTTCCTCACTACAGGGTTTTTGCTCAATCACCCGCTTTATTTCTTCACTTTCATCCGGGAAGTAAAACTGACTCAACAAACGTCCGAGGTTATGAAACATCGAGCAGATAAATACCTGCTCGACATCACGCGACGACGTTTTTTCCCCAATGTCCTTGGCCAGAATGGCGGCCAGATTGGCGCGCAGGAACTCCTCCTTGAGCTGGCTGGCGTTTACCTTGTTCTGCAGGTGCTCAAAGAGCATGACCGTGGTTGAAATATTGCGCACGGCGTCAAATCCGAGAACCAGCACAGCGCGTGAAATCGTACTGATGTTGCCGCCGCCCGACTGCCGGTAATACACGGAATTGACCAGGCGGAGAATCTTGTTGGTGAGCGAAAAATCCTTGAGGATCGAGTTTGAGAGACTGGCGATACTCTCCTTGTCGGAACCCGTGATTTTATTGATCGTGCTGACCGATTCGGAAAGCGCCGGAAAGTCACTCTTGTGTCGCATGCGCCGTAACAGAAAATCGATGGTGCTCTGCTTGGTATCGGCTGACGTCACCGGATCGTCGGGCTCCAGGTAAGCATCGAGCGCCTCGCGCATCTGGATGGCCGAGGAAAAGCGCAGTTGTGGATCGCGCGCAATCGCCTTGTAGAGGACGCTGGCCAGCTCGTCATCGATCTCAACGCCGGTTTTCCCGGGTAGTTTGATATCCTCGTTGGACAACCGGTTCATGACTTCGTAGACATTTTCACCCTGTACCGCGCGTTGTCCGGTCAGCAATTCGTAGAAGACCAGGCCGGCCGAAAACACATCCGTTCGTTCGCTGCTTTCACGGTGGGCGATGTACTCGGGAGCCATGTAGGACGGCGTTCCCATGAAGGCTTCAGCGTCGTTCGACAGGGCCTCAACACGCGCGGCAATGCCGAAGTCCATCACGCGCGGCATGCCTACATCGTCGATCAGAATATTGCTGGGTTTGAGGTCCCGATGAATGATTCCTGCTGCATGGGCATGGGCAATCGCATTCAGCACGGGGGTAAGGATCGCAATCGCTCTTACCGGCGTCAAGCGGCCACTGGCCTTCAGGTAATCGCCAAGATTCTTGCCTGGGACATACTCAAAAACAAGATAAAGATCGCCCTGCTCTTCGCCGGCCTCGAAGATGGTAACGATATTGGGATGGCGCAACTGGCTGACCATGCGTGCTTCGGAAAGCAACTGCTGATTCGTCTGCGGGTCGGGTCGTGAAAAATGCAGGGTCTTGATAGCGACATCGCGCTGCAAATGCGGATCACGCGCCAGATAGACAACGCTCTGAGCGCCCCGACCCAATTCGCGGACTATCTCGAAACGTCCTATTTTCTTGCTCATGGCACCCGTCACTTATGTTGTGCATCGATACTACGCGCATCTGGCAGCAGAGGAAATAAACCAGGTCACTGTGCCGTTTTCCTACAGCCAGACCAGGCGCGGTGTACTTCCGATGTCGCCACAAACACACGCCGACTGAAGAAACTCAACAGCCAAAGTGCACGTTTCTGTTTCACTCACTTGCAAAATCAAAAAGCCCGGCTCTTCAGGCCACACACCATCATCGGCAAGATTACAGGTCGACAAACAAGACCAGCCGCGCGCCTGCAATTGTTCCAGCAACCGATGATGGCGCAGCGGGTTTTCATCGTCACTGCGCACGCCGCCGGGGTTGTAGGCGGTAATCATGCCCCACCGAGAAACGCCCCGCCGACGCAGAAAGTCGTCAAACGCCGCGTTCGGAATTCCAATGCGCAATTCGAACACGCCCTCGCCCGATTCAACCCGATACGTCGTCGCCCGAAATGCGGCATCGAGCGAGTCAGATCTCATACGTCCTCGTCGGCCGTCTCGATTTCCTCAAGCTTGCCGAGCCTGACTTGCGCTTCAATCACCGGCAAGGCTTCGACGCCTTTCAATTTGCGCTCGATCTGGCGGGTTCGCACGCCTGCGGATTCGATGCTCTTGGTGGCCTGCTCAAGCTTCTTGCGCGTTGCTTCAAGGGCTTCGCCAAATTTTCCGAATTCGGTCTTGACCGCCCCCAGAACACCCCAGACCTCCGACGAACGTTGCTCGATGGCCAGCGTCCGGAAACCCATCTGCAGGCTGTTGAGCAGAGCTGCCAGCGTGGTCGGTCCGGCGATGCTGATACGGAAATCGCGCTGCAATCCATCGGCCAACCCGGGACGACGCAGTGCTTCGGCATATAGCCCTTCGGTCGGCAGGTAGAGAATGGCGAAATCCGTGGTAAACGGGGGCTCGACATACTTGTCGCGGATTTTTTTCGCTTCGTCGCGCAGACGCATTTCGAGGGCCTTTGCCGCCAGTTCAACGGCAACTGGATCGGCCCGATCCTGGGCTTCAACCAGCCGCTGATAATCCTCCATCGGAAACTTTGCGTCGATGGGTAGCCATACCGGACGCTTGTTATCCTCGCCCATCTCGCGCCCGGGCAAACGGATGGCAAACTCCACCCGTTCAGCGCTGTTCGGTCGCGTGGCAACGTTCTTCTCGTACTGTTCGGCGGTCAGCACCTGATCGAGCAGCGCTTCCAGTTGCACTTCGCCCCAGGTACCGCGCGTCTTGACGTTGGTCAGCACCTTCTTAAGATCACCGACGCCGGCGGCCAGCGTTTGCATTTCGCCCAGTCCCTTGTGTACCAGTTCCAGACGCTCGCTGACCAGCTTGAACGAATCGCCCAGTCGCTGTTCCAGGGTCGCGTGCAACTTCTCATCGACCGTCTTGCGCATCTCCTCAAGCTTGCTCGCGTTATCCGCCTGTATGGCCCCCAGCCGTGCTTCAACCGCCAGTCGTAATTGCTCGAAACGCTGCTCGTTGCTTTGCGTCAAACGCCCCAGCTGTTGCGCAAACGATTCCAACTGCTGCCCCTGCAAGGTAGCGAGTTGCCCCACCTGCGCCGACAGCGTTTTAGCCAGACGATCCAGCGCCTGTGACTGTTCATCACGATCTTCGCGTGACGCGGTGGCGGCCTCCTGGCGACCACGTGCCATTTCCTGTCGCAATTCGCGCTCTACCCGCTCCAGCCCGCTTTCCAGAGAACGAAAATACGGATCCAGCGAATCGTCCTTTCGACCGACGCGCTGCAACAAGAGAAACTGCAGCAATACCAAGCCGACGCCAACCGCGACCAGTCCGTACATCAATAAATCACTCATTCATGTCCTTCAACAAGGTCTGTTTTGGCAACCTATTTCAGCGAAAAATCAACACGACTGGCCTTGGTCTTCTGGTCTGAGCCTGCCTTGGCTTCTGCATCCCCGTGTTTGCTGGGGAGCAGGAACACCCGCTCGGCAGACACCTGATGTTCAATCAGCCAGTCCCGCACCGTCTTGGCCCGGCGATCACCTAGGCCACGCAAGTCTTCATCGTCGATAGTTGAATTGGTCATCATCAGTTTTTCCATTTCATCCACCGGCAGACTTTTGACCAGTCCGATCATATTGCGCGGCTTGGGAAATTTTTCCGCTTTGTAGACCCGTTCGAGCAGCACAGGATATTCTTGGGCACTGACTTCAACGGTTTCGTCCGAACCGCTATCAGCGCCGCTCTTTGTCAGATCCTCGCGCTTCAACGCCCTTACCTTGCGCTCAATGCGCGCCTTCTTCAAACCTTCGCGATCACGTTCGGCATCAACAAAACCCTCAACATCAAGCCTGAGCCCAGGCCGGTCGGTCAATGCCATGGCAAGATTTTCGAGCCGTTTCTGCGCCTCAGGCGTAATCGTTGTCCGCCCGTAATCGAACTCGACAGTGGAGAGTTCCTCGCCATCACCGAACATCGAACCAATCAGCGCAAAAGGCGAAGTCACGGCTTTTACGAGAAGATTGACGATGACCTTGACAACCAATCCACCGATGCTGAACTGCGGATCATTGAGCGAACCGGAAATAGGCAGATTGAGATCAATCTCACCTTTCCGGTTTTTCAACAGCGCAACGGCCAGAGTCACCGGCAAGGTGGTCGCATCCGCACTTTCAACCGGATCACCAAACGTTAACTGATCAAGAAACACCCGGTTTTCGGCCTCCAGTTGATCATTTTCGATCTTGTATTTGACGAACAGGGAGAGCTTGCCCTTCTCGATTGCATAACCGGCGTACTTGCCGGAATAGGACGATAGCGAAGTCAGTTCGATGCCCTTGATCTCCGCCTGCAAATCAAGATAAGGCTTGGCCGCCAGCGGGTTGATCTTGGCGGTCACATTGAGTGGCGCCACATTGTCATAACTGCCGCGCAGTTCAACATTGGCAATGCTGCCGGCTTCGGAACTGAGGCCGGTAACGAGCCCTCCGACCTGTCTGAGATTTGCCGTGTAGTTTGGCTTGACGAAGTTGTCGGTTAATCGGACATTGCCGCCTTGCAACGTAATCTTGCCGATTCTGATCGGCATCACGGGTTTGTTCTTTTCAACGGTCGGCGCGACCGGGACGTTGGCCTTGCCTTCTGCGCTTGCAGGCGCAGAAGCTTTCGCCGGAACAGCGGCCTGCGGAACGACGGCAACCGCCGCCGCATCATCCTTGCGAACGATCTGCATCAGGTTGAGTTTACCCTCGGGGGTGATAATCACTCGGGCAAAAAAGTCGGAAAGTGCGATCTCGCCGACCGCAAGAGAATCCGGCTTCAAGCGCGCATCGACCTTGCCGAAATAAAGTGATTTCCAGCGCAGGAAATCCGCCGAATTCAGCTTATCCACCGCAGAGAAATAACCAATCGTCGCCTGTCCTGAGAATCCTCCGGTCAGAGCAGGTGCATCGGCCGCCTTGCCGGTTTCTTCCTGGCGCAACTGCACCTTGCCATTGACGCTTATCTGTCCGCGCGTTACCGCGATGTTCAGCTTCTCGGCAAAATACGGCTGCAACGGCAGTAATTCCAGCGTCTTGATATCCAGATTCAAGTCAGCAACGAGCGGGAAGGGTTTGATCGTGCCATCGACTGCAACTTCACCTTTGCGATTGAGCTTGAAACGAGCCGTCAGTTTTGCCGTCTGCCCGGGCTCGGTCGACAGGTTTTCGGCCGTAAAGCCAAAGCCCTCGACATTTTGCGTGATTGCAGGAGAAACGGTTTGGTCTTCGAAACGAAGGCCGATATCTTCGCCGACATAGTTGGCCACGGTGATCTTCCACGGCGCTGATGTCTCTTTTTGCGACGCTTCAACGGCGCGCAGTGCCGGTGGCTTGAGCCAGTCAATGTTGCCTTCGGGTGTTCGCCTAATCAGACTCTGCACGCCCCGTGCCTGCACGTCGCTCATCATCACTTCATGTTTGACCAGATCCAGCTGTCCGCCCTTGACCGAGAAAGCGTCGATCTTCAGCCACTCCTCGGCAACCACCCGCCAGGAAAGATCAAATTCAGCAGGCGTCGTGCCCTTGCTGCTGAGCTTCCTGAGTCCCAGTTCAATAGCTTCGACACTTGCGGTGAACGGTTTGCCGTTTGACTCGTCAAGCCAGCGCACGGCACCCCCGGCGACCTTCAGTTCGCCCAGGGACCACTGAACAGGAACTGAAGTTGCCGGCGTGTCAGCGACTCGCGCCTTTTGCGTTCCAGCCGCCTGTTCCTGGCGGAAAAACTCGATCCAGTTGAACGCTCCCAGCGGACTGACCCGGGCATCAATTTCCGGCGAATCCACTGCAAGACGATCGATGACAAACGTGCTGCTCAACAGTTCAGCCGAGCCGATCGCCAGATCCAGCTGTTTGAGCGATAACACCGGCGCTCCGGTCGTATCAACGACCTTGAGACTCTTGATGGCTGTGGTGCCGGACAAAACCAGCGTCGGGGATTTGTCTTTTTCCTGAAGAAATGCGAGTTTGAGATTGCTGTCCAGCGAACCGGATAACACGTTGACAGGTAGCTTGATCGGAATGTAATCAAGAAACTTGGCGAACTTCAGATCGCCAAGATCAATCGCCATCTCGGTTTCCAGCGAGTCGGCGAAGGGCTTGCTCTTGCCTTTGATGAGCAGTGGTGCACCATCGACTTGAGCCGAAAATGCAGGCTCCACAAAGCTCTCAGTGGCATACGCCATGCTCGAAATAAAGGGTAAAGTCAGATTGATATCGCTGACAACATGTTTTTCGTCAAGCAGACGATCGTCGAACTCGATCTGCCCCCCGGTAAGCTGGATGTTATTTAGCGAAAAGGCCGGTGTCGGGTCGTTGCTCTTGGGCTTGGCCATGAACTCGTCAAGCAGGTCTGAAAAGCTGTAGCTTTTATCCGCCAGGCGAACGATCCTGAGCTTGGGGTTCACCAAACGAACCTCACCAAGAACTGGCCCCCCCCGGAATATCGAGGCGGACTCCAGGTTCAGATAGAGGCTATCAAAACTGGCAAAGTTCTCCTCGCCGTCCCGTTCCTTGATCGCAAGCCCCTCAAGGTTCACGGTCAAGGCGTAAGGGTTAATGCTGACGCTTTTTACAGCAACCGGACGGTGTAGTGCCTTACTCAGCTGATCAACCACTATTGATTTGACCACAGGCGGCAGGACAAAAAAGCCAAGTACGCTTACCAGTACAACCGCGAGCAGAACGCGCAAACCATATTTTTTGGTTTTCGGGGAATGAATAGCAGCCTGAAGCTTTGCTTTAACGATCATGATATCCAGTCGAAATGGACGTGTTGGAAACTTGAATCTATCACGAACTCGCCGCTTTCAAGCAGCTACCACACCAGATTCCAATAGCCGGAGGTACTCTCAAGCCAATGAGGCTACTATAATGCCCGACGCACCAATTATGGTTTTAGGATCGGGATGAAGACACTAGTCATCGAAGACAGTAGGAGCAGCCTGAAGCTTCTTTGCGACCATGTACGAAAAATGGGAATTACACCCATTCCAGCTGAAACAGGCACCTCGGGCATTGACCTCTTTCTTAAGGAACGCCCGGACCTGATTCTGCTCGACATCATCATGCCGGACATCGATGGCTACGACGTGGCTCGACAGATTCGCCAACTCGAACCGCCGGGTGACTGGACACCAATCATCTTTCTGAGTTCGCTGAACAAGGACAAGGACATCGAGATGGGCATCGCCGCAGGGGGCGACGATTTTCTCCTCAAGCCAATCAGCGAAATCGTTCTCGCCTCGAAGATTCGCGCTATGCAGCGCATCATCCAGATGCGCCAGTCGCTACTTGTACTCACCCGAAAACTGGATTCCGCCAATCAGGAACTGAAGCGTCTGACGTCACTCGACGGCCTCACCGGCATTCCAAATCGACGTCACTTTGATGAAGTGCTCCTGCGTGAATGGCGACGCGCGATGCGCCAGGGCGAGGAATTGTCGATTCTCATGTGTGACATTGATTTCTTCAAACAGTACAACGATACCTACGGCCACCAGAGCGGCGATGAGTGCCTGTGTCGGATCGCACAGACATTGACAAGCTCCATGGATCGCGGAGGTGACCTGCTTGCCCGTTATGGTGGTGAGGAATTCGTGGCCGTTCTGCCGGGAACCTCATTAAGCGGAGTGTCGTTCGTTGCCGCGCAGATGCGACAGTCCGTTAGCCAGTTGGCCATCCCCCACCCCGGATCGCCGTACGGCCATGTCACGGCAAGTTTTGGCGTCGCGTCTGCCGTGGCGATGCCTGAAACCGACCCGCAGGCCATCGTAGGTGCCGCTGACCGCGCACTTTACAAAGCAAAACACGGCGGACGAAACCGTGTTTTCCAGACGACCTCGCTTGACCCTGACGATAACTGAACCACCAAGTCATGCCCGCAAAAATCCTGATTGTCGATGACAACGATCTGGTGCGAACCTTGCTGTGCGGGATTCTGCGCAGTGAAGACTGTCAAATTGTTGGCGAAGCCAAAAACGGAACCCTTGCCCTCGAATGCATCGAGCGAACCCGGCCGGACATCGTCTTCATGGACGTCATGATGCCTGTAATGGATGGTCTGCAAGCACTGCAGAGCATCAAGAGAAAATATCCCGAAATCGTCGTCGTGATGATCACGGGCAATCCGAGCAAGGAAAACGTTAAGGAATCCATTCAAGGTGGCGCTAGCGGCTTCATCGTCAAGCCCTTCAATTCAGCGAAGGTACTGGACATCCTGAACCGCGTCGTGCAGGCCGTAAAAACCTCAAGCGCAACGATCACCACCGCACAGCGAGACGACTGAGCGATTGTTCAGAAGCTGTTCTTCCACTCGCGCAATACGGAAAATACCTCAACGGCATCGTGCGCCTGCGCCACCCTAGTCTGTGCGGAAGCGACAATCTCGGGTTCTGTACAGCGCAAAAATGGATTCGTTGCCTTCTCAAGCTCAATTGTCGATGGCACAGTCGCCCCGCCCTTGGCTCGCACCATGGTCACTTCATCAATCCGCCGACGCAACTGGCGGTTTCCCGGCTCAACAGCCAGCGCAAAACGCAAATTGGCCTCGGTATATTCATGCGCGCAATAAACAGCGGTTTGATCGGGCAATGCCGCCAGTCGCGTCAAGGAATCGTGCATCTGCAGCGGCGTTCCCTCAAACAGTCGTCCGCAACCGCCACCGAACAGCGTGTCGCCGCAGAACAACGTACCGGACCCATAATAGGCCAAGTGTCCAAGCGTATGACCGGGAACCGTAGTAACCAGAAACTCGATACCCAGAGACGCCAGGCAAATCGTCTCGCCACCGAGCAAAGGTCGCGTGATGCCTGTGATAGACTCCGTCGCCGGACCAAACACCTCCGCCGGAAAATGAGCCAGCAAACTCGCCACGCCCCCTTGATGATCAGCATGGTGATGCGTCACAAGGATTGACTCCAGAGCCAATCCTTCCCGCTCAAGCACCTCGAGCACAGGGCGTGCATCGCCGGGATCGACCACAACCGCTGAAGCACCTTTGCGCAACAGCCAGATGTAGTTATCCTTGAAAGCTGGAATCCTGATGATGTCAAACATGGCTTGATTGTGGAAGAACCGCGGAAAATGTCAATTCCTGTGATCGATGACTGGCTGCACACCGCGCAAGGTCGCTACGTCATGGCTTGGGAACAGTCCAAGGTGGATGCGGTTGTTGCCGATCTATTCGGATACAACGCGCTTCAACTCGGCTTGCCGCAATATGACCTGCTCCTGCACAACCGCATTCCACTGCGCCAGCTTGCCGGCGAAGCGGGAGACGTCGATGTTCTCTGCGACCTGCGCGAATTGCCCTTTGCAGCGAACAGCATTGATCTCGTCGTCATGCCCCATATTCTCGAATTTCACGACGATCCGCACCAAATCCTGCGCGAAGTCGAGCGCGTGCTGATCCCGGACGGACAACTGGTGATCACCGGATTCAACCCGATCTCGCTGTGGGGTTTGCGTCAGCATCTGCCCAAATGCCCCGACGGGTTCCCGATGAATGGTGAGTACATCTCCGTTTTGCGCCTCAAGGACTGGTTGCAACTGCTCAGCTTCGAGGTTGATCGAGGCAATTTTGGCTGTTACGCTCCGCCCTGCCATCAGGAGCGCTGGCTCAAACGTTGGCACTTCATGGAAGCGGCTGGCGACCGCTGGTGGGGCTTTGCCGGTGGCGTTTATCTCCTGCGCGCCATCAAACGGGTACGCGGCATGCGCCTTATCCTGCCCACATGGAAACAAAAAGCGGTACCGCGTAAAGCGCTCACCGCCGTTACTCAAAAGGAAATTGAAGACCGTGGACAATGCAACAATCATTAATATTTACGCTGACGGCGGTTGCCGTGGTAACCCTGGCCCGGGTGGCTGGGGCGTTCTCATGCAATCCGGAGATACGGAAAAGGAGCTCTGTGGTGGCGAGCCGGACACCACCAACAACCGCATGGAACTGACCGCTGTCATCCGCGCGCTTGAAGCCCTCAAACACCCGGCCACCGCCCACGTGCACACTGACTCGCAATACGTGCAAAAAGGCATCAAGGAATGGATCCACAACTGGAAACGCAACGGCTGGCGGACCGCCGACAAAAAGCCGGTCAAGAACGCCGACCTCTGGCAGGAACTCGACACGCTCGCCAAAGGGCATCAGATCACCTGGCTGTGGGTCAAGGGGCACGCGGGTCATCCGGGCAATGAGCGCGCCGACGCGCTGGCCAATCGCGGCATCGACGAATTGCTCGCCGCGCGGCGAACTGCATAAGATAACCACAACGAGCACAACGAACACGACGCAAGCGAAGAACCGGCGAGTCATTCCCGGTGGACCTCTGGGTGCATGCGGCCAAAGGTTTTTATTTCAGAATTTCGTTGTGCCCGTCGTGCCCGTCGTGGTTAACTGATTTTTCTCACCAACTGCCCAAATAACATG
>JANNNT010000464.1:0-2484 GCA_031398685.1 Rhodocyclaceae bacterium
GTTTTCTGCCGTTCAAGATCGTGCCGGTAGCCCTCCAGGGTTTCGCTCAGCACGGCGTTGATGTCCACGGCTGCAATCTGGGCATGTGCCGGCTTGGCGTAGGTCAGCAATTGGCGAATCCAGCCTTCCAGGCGGTCGACCTGGACAACGATGTCGCCCGTGTACTCGCGCGCATCCGGGGACAGATCGCCGCTGAGCGCCAGTTCCGCAGAGGAGCGGATCGAGGACAATGGATTGCGCAAGCCATGAGCGACCGCTGAACCCATTTCTCCGACCACGGCCAGGGCTTCGCTCTCGATCAACTGCTCACGCTGGCGTTCGATGATCCAGTGCGCCCGGCGGACGATCCAGAACAGGGCGGCGTAGAGAAACACGCCGGCAACGAGGGACGCCGCCCAGAGCAGGCGCTCGCCAGCGCGGATGGCGTCGAAGAGCTCGCGCGGCACCTTGTACAACTCGACGACCCCGATGACCTGGCGACCGTGCTCGTCGAAGATCGGAATATAGCTTTCGACAAAGTGGTGCACCCCGGCGTCGAAATGCTGATGTTCGGACTTCGGCAGCCGCTCGCGATCGACGATGCCGCTATGCACAACCAGTTCGGCGTTCAAGGCCTCGTCAAGTTCGTCATTGTGGTCAAAGCGGCTGCCGATGAGCGTGACATCGCTCGACCAGACCATCTGGCGCTGCGGCGAATAGACATTGGTCCGGACCACGTCGGGTATCCTGGTCATGTGCGAGAAGAGATCCCCGAATTCGGGTGCCGTGGTCCTGGCGCCGCCCAGAAACAAGCCGTAGGCCTTTTCGGTGGCGATAATGCTGCGCACAAAGCCGGCCGTAAGTTCCGCTTCCTGGCGAATCATGCGCTCGGTCAGGAAGGACGATAACGCCAGCGCGGCGACGACGCTTACCGCCGCCACCGAGAGCAAGGCGGTGACCGAAAACCAGCGCATCAGATTGAAATGTGGCCCGTCGGCACCGGATTTGCCAGCATCGCTGATCGTTGAGAAAAAGCGCAGGGGCACAGTGACACCTCGCATGAAGTGATGTAGCGGGCTGGAATATCCAAGGTTGGGCGCAACGCTAGGCGAGATGGCCCACCCTGTCAACAATCTGATGGGATAAATCGAAACTGACAGTCACGCACGGCAGCGCCAATAAGCATGCACGGCAAAGGAAACCCCACTCGTCTCGGCCACATCGGGCGCATCAATCCTGGACATAGACAACGGCCAGGACCGCTCCTCACTTAAAAGGGGTAGTAGTAAGCCAGGCCGAAACAGAGGTAAAAATGCCGGGATTTCAGGCATGACCCGGAATCAGAGCCAGGCGAATGCAGGGCTGCGCAGTGGCGTGTTGCCGGCCGCGCGGGCTTATGCAGAGTTCAATCGCGCCAGGATGCGCAAATCAGCGCCTACCATGCGCACGTCGCGAATTGCTAGACAATGCTTGCCTTCCAGCGACTCAAGCGCCGGCAGTTTGAACAGGCCGCGAGCCGCATCGCCGATCAGGCAGGGCGCGAGGTAGAGCAGCAATTCATCGACCAGTCCGGCTGCCAGCAACGCCCCATTGAGCCTGAAACCGCCCTCGACATGCAACTCGTTGATGCCGCGCCGACCAAGCTCCTCCATCAGCGCAGTCAAATCCACCTTGCCGTCGGCATTCGGCAAAAACACGATTTCCGCGCCCTGTTGGCGTAGCGCAGCGGATTTTGCCTTGTTATCAATCGCGGTCGCTACCAGCACTCCGCCACCGTTCAGCACGCTGGCCTTCAGCGGCAAAGCGAGACGGCTGTCGACGATCACTTTCAACGGTTGCCGAGCGGTTTCCACGCCGCGCACATTGAGCTGCGGATCGTCGTCGCGCACCGTGCCGATCCCGCTCAGAATGGCGCAGGCACGCGCCCGCCAGCGATGCCCGTCCTGTCTTGCGGCCGAACCGGTAATCCACTGACTAGCACCGTTTCCGAGCGCTGTTTTCCCATCCAGAGTGGCCGCCAGCTTTATGCGCAGCCAGGGACGGCCGCGCGTCATGCGTGAAACAAAACCGATGTTGAGTTCGCGCGCATCGGCTTCAAGCAAGCCGCATTCAGCAGCAATACCCGCCGTCGCCAGCAGGGTCAGTCCGCGCCCGGCAACCTGTGGATTGGGGTCTTGCATGGCCGCGAGCACACGCGTCACACCGGCTGAAATCAGCGCTTCGGCGCAGGGCGGCGTGCGCCCATGGTGACTGCAGGGTTCGAGCGTAACGTACGCCGTGGCGCCGCGCGCTTCGTTGCCGGCCGCTTGCAAGGCATGAATTTCAGCGTGCGCTTCGCCGGCTTGCCGGTGCCAGCCTTCGCCTACAATCACGCCGGACTTGGCGATGACACAGCCGACGCGCGGATTCGGCGTCGTCGAATACAGACCAAGTTCGGCGAGACGCATTGCGCGCGCCATGAAATCGTGATCGGCAGCGCTGAACATGTGAAAAGTTAGCGGCTGC
>JANNNT010000489.1:0-3896 GCA_031398685.1 Rhodocyclaceae bacterium
ATCTTTTCGAGCTGCTCGGGCGTGATCACGGCGGCCGGCTTGTCTTGCGCTTGAGCCGGACAAACCGCCCCAGTAACAAGCAGAAGCCCTGTGACCACAACGAGCATTTTCTTCAACGACAGCCCCATCGCCCTCCGCTCCCGTATGTCGCTGAAACATCACCCTAGATCAGGCCTGCTGAGTCCTGTTCGCGCCGATAAATTCAAACACTGCCTACCCTTATCGGAAATACACTGATTCAGCCGTTTACTAGAACTTGTAAACGTAACGAACGGCGACAAAACTGGCGGACTGTTTGCGGCTGACGGACGCTGACGTGCCATCGGTGGCGTAGGCCATTGGCACCTGCGCTGTTTTTGCGTTATTCCACATCATCCACGACCAGTCATTCGTGTCCCACTTATCATAAATAAAGTCCATGCGCACACTGCTCTTCTTGTCCAGTTGATAGGTGCCATTCAGAGCAAGCCGGATTGTCTTGTTGGTGATGCTTGGCAGATTTTCCTCCAGGTTCGCGCCGGCATCCTTGATATTCGACTGATCATACTTGCCCACTGATCGATTCCACTCCAGGTCTGCACCGAGTGTGATGCGCGCAGTTGCCTCGCCCTTAATGCCGATTCCAAACGACTCCCCTGTATCAGACAGGTTCATCTTTCGATTCGGAGTGGGACCAAACGTGGCTTGAAAAGCGCGTTGCGTTGCCTTGCTCTGGTCGTAGGAATACCAGGCTGTAAGTTGCCAGTTGTCATTCAGCTTGAAATCGGCATCCAGAGAAAACAGTCGTGCGCGGCCATCCGTGAGACCTGTTCCGCTCAAGGTCTGACCATTCGGGGCGGTGAAATCAGCATTGAGTCCGTTGCGCCCGTAGTCATCCCTCGCCTCGGAATATTGTGCCTGGAAGGAAAGGTTCTCCCTTGGCGTCCAATCGAGTTTCAACCCGATCTTGTCTCGATCCCGATCGGCCACGTACATGGGGTTGATCAGATTCTGTTGATCGGCCCAATAGAAACTGCTTCCATCGCGCTTGCTGTGCGCATAGGTAAGCGATCCGTTCAGCTCATCGAATATGTTCTTTGTCGCTTGACCTTTGAACGTTAGCTCTTCCGTTTTGTAGCGATAAGGCACCTCCCGCTCATTTGTCGTAACGGAGGGTACAGTCCAGTTCCCCCCCGCATTCGTCGGGGATGCCGGCTTGTTGTTCTCGTGATCAAAGGGAATCGAACGCTCACGAACATCGAGGTAGGCGCCGCCCAGCAACTTGAATCCCGGCTGCACGCGGTAGGTCGCTTCCAGTTTCAGGTTCCCGGTCTTGAACGAGTGCGGCGTCGTCTCGTCCGGAACCGCTTGGCTGTTGTACGCTTCAAGCGGGGTTTTGTCGTCACGCTCCTGATAATAGGCATTGGCAAGCAAGGTCAAATTCTTCGTCGGCTTGGTGGTAATGCCAAATTGCCCTTCGGTGGCAACGACCTTCGCATTGGTGCCGTTATATCCCGGCCATAGCGACGCAGCAGGTAGGGCGGTAAGCAAACTGTTGTCATCCTGAGTGGCCGTGGTCCGCGACAGACGCATCGTCGTCTTGGTCGTAGGAGAAATTGCGTAGGCGCCGTTTATGTAAAACTGATGGGCTTGGTTGTCTGGCGGCAGTGAAACAAAAACCGTCGATGGGATGGCCGTTCTTGCCGTGATGAGGCTGTTGGAATTGTCATACCAACTGCCGTAGTAGCCGGCCTGAAGCTGCAGGTCCTTGCCGAGGTAATTCAAAAACACATCAAGCTGGCGAGTGGTGCTGTTGACGGGTTCCACCAGGAAGATTGCCTGCGCCCCGCTGTAAGCGCCGAAATTGCGCCGCCCGCTCTTTTCCTCCTGTCGAAACTTCACGTTCAAATCCAGCGAACCAGCGAGTGCGCCACCGAAGAACTTGTTCAAGCCCAAGGTATAACGATCCCGATGTGTCCCCAACTGCACATTTTGCGGTGCCGTGCCGGGTGCGAAGACGTTTACCTTTTGGGTTTCAGTCCCTATCCCGCTCAGCCCGGTATTGAACTTTAATGGAGATTCACGGGAAATCCGGTTGTATTCGAACGAAACGCCGTAATCGCCCTGACGGCTATGCCTGTATTCGAGTTGCCGATTGTCCAGGCCCAAGTTGGTGACGTTGAGTTGATTCCAAGTGCCCGTGGCATCGTCACGCTTGTTGATGTTTGCGTCGAGCATCAGCTTCGCGCCGTTGTCTCTCCTGCCATCATAGATCCCTAGCTCGGGGCGATCATGGTTCTGCAATCCGGCCCCGACAGAAACCGAACTGTCCGGCGTGATCAGTTGCGACACGTCAACCTCGTCTTCAGCCAACGCTTGCCCGCCGTAAACCGACATCAGCACAGCGGCCAGGGTCGAAATCTCAAAAGCTGGGTTCTTATGCAACTTCATGATTACACCCCTTGCGCAAGATCAACGGGTCAGCCGGTCGCCGGCAGTCGAATTGTTGAGCGGGCTATTGCTGCCATGGATATTGGTGTGGCAGTTCACACAACCGCGACCCACTGATGACATCTGTCCGCGCCCGCCCGGGCCAATACCCGCGGCAGTTGCCACCGGCAAGCCGCCTGGGGAAGAAGAACTGGGGTGCTGTGCGCCTTCATGGCATTCCTGGCACAAGAACGGCATGCGAGTTTTCAGCAAGTTGGGGGCCGTTGTGCCGTGAGGGTTGTGGCAGATCGCGCAGTTCTCGGATACCGGCTGATGGTTGTTGATGAAAGGTCCCCGTTTTTCCATGTGGCAGCTATTGCACGTCTCGTTGACGGTTACTCTGACAAGCTGGCTTTGGCCGGGCGAACCGTGCGGGCTGTGACAATCGGAACAGCTCATGCTGCCTTCTCGCACCGGATGGTGACTTGGCTTGCTCATCTCTGCGCGCTGCTGCTTGTGGCAGGTATAACAAACTTCTGTCTGTGTCTTCTTATCGCGGGCCTTGTCTTCGCCTCTATGGACCTGATGGCAGTCTGAACAAACCACATCGTTTGCTGCATGCGTGCTGGTCGCCCAGAACGTATGGCTGCCGCCCTTGTGGCATGACGTGCAGGCGCTATTGCGGTCTTCAGCCGACGTCTTGGTGTTCTTGCGGAAATCCCGGTCGGTCAGCGGTTGATCGCCGCTTCCACGGTAGGTGCGGTGTTTTTCGCTCTCGCCGTGGCAGTCGGTGCACGTCGGCGTGCGGCCGTCTGCCCGGGTACCGTGGCGAGTCTTGCCGATGGAGAGAACGGAGGGGTGCAGCTCGAGCATCGTGGGCTTGGCGTCATCGGCTTCGTCATGGCAACCCGTGCACTTCGCGTCGCCCTTCAACACCAGATCCTTGGGCATCTCGGCGGCTTTGGCGGGTTCCGGTTCGGCAGCGAGGGAAATGCCTGAACCCGCGCATACCGAGGCAAGCAAGACAGACAAAACGAACAACTGTCGGTGAAATCTCATTTGAACCCCCATCCACTGACTGACATTGTTGTTTGACGACGCCGCTGCCGGCCTTGACCGAGTTTGCCACCAGGGTGGCTCTCATCCTCGTCGGTCGCTGCAGTTGCTGTCGAGAACAGTCAAATCGGAAACCCCAGCCCGAGCCTGTGCGGACCCGTCTTTGTGTCGTTTGCGTAATGGAGTGTAAAGAGATGTAAATGGCCGCACTATAGGCCGCGGATTAAAAGAGGCATCGGATATTTCCTATCGGCTCCTCCGGTTCGGAGTAGCGCGGGTCGCGAATTGCTCCTGGGCAACGGCGGTGCGTCACCCGCGAAGAACTTCCCCGAACGGAATTTTCTTCGCGGCATGGCCTGAAACAGCCGCGATGACTTAAGGCAGTTTGGCCGCGGTGATGTCGACCTTGGTGCCCTTGCTGACGCCTAGCC
>JANNNT010000493.1:0-5385 GCA_031398685.1 Rhodocyclaceae bacterium
GCGAAATCCCAGCGCCCGCCGACGGAAATAGTCTTCTGAACGGGAATCGTCCCCAGGCTGGCGTTGAGGCCGGCGTTGAGGCCGGCTGCCGGCCCCGCCAGGAATGGCGGCAAGGTGGCTACGGTCAAGCCAGGGTCGGACGTGTTGCTGTCCACTTTCGCCTGGGCGTAAGTGAGATAAGGCGTGAACTTTCCAATCCGATAGCCACCGCTGGCATACCAGGCACTCCGCTTGCCCAGTACAGAATGACTGTCGGTAGCGCCCCATTCGCCCATCACGAACCAAGAGCCCGGATCGTACATTCCGCCAATCCCGATGAAGGTAAAGGGCTTGTTGTCGACATCGTAGTGGTCCGCGAGAGCGATTCCTTGCAGTCCAAACTGTCTGAATCCATCGAAGAGCGGTTTGAAGGACTCCAGAGTCACTCTGCCTTTCTGGTACGAAAGGTGCGCGGTTGCAGCGCCATATTCGGCCGTATAGGACAGGCCCCACGCGTCCCTCGCTTTGGCCGTGCCGCGGCCGGCCGGAAGTTTGGGTTCGCTGCTGCCGTAAGTGCCCTGCACGGTGTGTGTGAATTCGCCGGCATGCACGCGGTAGCTGGCGTCCACGCCGTCGCTGTTGCTGATGGGTACCAGGCCATAGACCTCGACCGGCGGACGGACCCAGGGGTTGGCATAGCCCACTTTTCGATAGTCGGAAACCAGAAAGGCCGGCAGCACAATCCGCCCGGCGCGAACACTAAAATCCGGCGTGAACTGATACTTGATATTTGCCCACTCCACATGGGGCCGGTAGCTATTGTCGTAATTCTGCTCCGCGATGACTTGCAGGACTGCCGAGAGCCGTGGGGTGAAATTGGCGGTGACCTGCGCGGCAATCAGGCTGTCGACGTCGGCACTCCAGGCGCGGCTGTGACCGGCGCCGTTGGGCTTGAAGATGCTGGAGGTAAAGTCCGCCTTGTCCTCGCTGGAGTGGACCACCCCCAGCGTGCCAAAGCCGCTGAACAAAAACATCGGCTTGTCGGGATCGTCGGCGCGGGCGATCGAAGCATGCAAGCTGATCGCCACCAGGGCGGCGGTGACCAGTTTGCATGACCTGAGTTCATGGGTTTGTCGGATTGGCATGAGTGTTCTCCGAGCTGCTCAAAATTATAGGATGATCGCTAAAAAATTCAGGGTTCTTTGCTTGCAGCGGATGGGTGACCCATTCGTTATTTTTATAAATGGCCTAGTGCTGTCGGCCGGAACTTGAGGATCCGTTGTACTTTGAGTAGCAACAATTTCGTACTGTACGCCGAATAAACTAGGGGCGGTTCACCATTATGACAACCCGGCGAATGCACATGCGATATGGCTACAGCGCTGGAAGGACCCGACGAGGTCTCCGTGTTCGTCGTGTTGTTTTATTCAATATTGCTTGTTCGACAGAACCCATTTGGCGATGCAGGATCGGCGGCAGATCGCCCCAGCAGAACCAGGGGCGGGTACAGGAAAGTAATCACGCTATACAATCTGAGCATTGCTTCGATGGATAACGCATTCATCGCGCATTCATCGCATACCCACCCCCCCATAAGGACAACCATGATTGCCGGCATTAAAGATTTCTTCAACCAGTTCATCGAAACTGGAACACGACAAACCGAGGCTGGCGGGGAAAAAGCGCTACAGATCGCGACCGCTGCCTTGCTGTTCGAGATGATGCGCATGGACGACCATATCGCCGATGAAGAGCGTAACTCAGTGGCCACAACAATGCGTCAGCAGTTCGGCCTGGATTCCGAGCAATTGAAAACCTTGATGGACTTCGCCGAACAGGAGGCTCGACAAGCCAGCGGCTACTACCAGTTTACGTCCTTGATCAACAAGGGCTTCAACGCCGATCAGAAGATTCGCATCATCGAAAATTTGTGGCACGTGGCGATGTCCGATGGGCATCTTAATGCGCACGAAACGCATCTGATGCGCAAGATCGCCGACTTGCTCTATGTTGGTCATGCCGACTATGTCGCCGCCAAACAGAGAGCGCGTCAAACGGCGAACCTGCCGCCTGCGTAGGTGCACGATGCTCGGCTGAGCGTCTCCGCCAAGGCGTGCTGCCGACCCAAACTACCCTTGGCGAATCACACTAATTCGATATAGCATTGACGGCCGCGGCGACCATGCGCGGACAATTCTTCTGTCCCGGCGAAGCACGCTGGTGCACCGAAGGGAGTTCGTGTTATTGGCCCACACTGCTGACATTGCCCGAGTGCGTCATTGATGTTCGCCACCAGATCGATACCATCGTCCATTTTGTTGGGCCCCGTATGTCTCCAGAAGGCATGAACCCGAAGCAATTACTTCGCCACGCCTGGAGGCAATGTTTCCTCGCCGTCGTCCTTGTTGCCTTCGCCGCTGCAGTGAGGGTATGGCCGCTACAGGCGCTTGAGCCGGAGCATGTTTGGCTGACCTTCTATCCGGCCGTCGTCGTCGCAGCGATCTTCGGAGGACTTTCTGCCGGTCTGCTGGCAACGGTACTGGCCTGCCTTGCCGTCACCTTTCCATGGCCGCTACTCGTTGCTCAGCCGTTTGTCAGGAGCCCGTCCGATTTCCTGGGCATGGCTGTTTTCGCCCTCTCCTGCGTGATGATCTCCGGCCTTGTCGAAGCCATGCGCCGCGCGAATGCACGCGCGAACAGGGCACAACAGCAGGCCGCGTCAGATGCTCTGGCAAGCGCCAGGAGCGAGCAGTTCATCAAATCCATCGTCAATGCGATACCCAACATGATTGGCTACTGGAGCCGGGATTTGCACTTCGGTTTTGCCAACAACGCCTATCTCGAGTGGCACGGCAGAAAGCCGGAAGCCATCATCGGCACGCCCGTGCGCGATCTGATGGGCGAGCGGCTGTTTGCGCTGAACGAGCCCTATATTCGACGCGCGCTGGCGGGCGAACAGCAACGTTTCCAGCGGACGCTGATCAAGGCCAATGGAAACGTGGGGCATATCCTGGCCACCTACATTCCCGACGTCGATGCCCATGGCGCAATCAACGGCGTTTTTATCCAGGCCAGTGAAGTGACGGAGTTGAAGGAAGCACAGGCGCAGCTCGAACTGGCGGCCAGCGTGTTTGAGAACACCGTCGAAGGCATCGCGGTTACCAACGCACAAGGCGTCTTCCTGTCGGTCAATCCGGCCTTTACCGAGATCACCGGCTACACGGCTGAGGAAGCCATCGGACAGACCCCGCGCCTGCTCAAGTCAAAACGGCATGACCACGCGTTCTACGTCGCCATGTGGCACGACCTGGCCACCCTCGGCCGGTGGAAGGGCGATATATGGAACCGCCGCAAGGACGGCGAGGTTTACCTTGAGCGGATAACCATCACCATGATTCGCGACTTGGCCGGCGATGCCGTTCGTTACGTCTCGGTGTTCAGCGACATCACCGACCTGTGGCGCAAGGACGAGTATCTGAAACACCTGGCCTTTCACGATGCCTTGACCGATCTGCCGAATCGTTCTTTGCTGATGGAGCTGCTCCAGCACCAGATCACCATCGCCAGGCGTGAGCAGGCGGGTCTGGCCGTGATGTTCCTCGACCTGGACCGCTTCAAGTTCGTTAACGACACCTTCGGCCATGATGTCGGCGACGACCTGCTGAGGATCGTAGCGCAGAGGCTCCTGCCACTGATACGGCAATCGGACACGGTGGCCCGTCTGGGCGGCGATGAATTCGTCATCAAACTCGACAACCCGGCGAACAGGGACGAGATTGCGCATATCGCCAAGCGCGCCATTGCCGCAATCAACGAGCCTATGGAATTTCGCGGGAAAGCGGTCCACGTCGGAACCTCCATCGGCATCGCCGTGTTTCCCGCTGACGGACATACGCCCGCTGAATTGATCAGGAATGCCGACACTGCAATGTATGCCGCCAAGAACGCGGGAAAGAATACCTACCGCTTCTTCGAGCCGACAATGATCGCCCACGCCGAGGGACTGCAGGGAGGGACGGGGAAAAACGACACGCTCGCGCAACGCTGAGTCTGGTTGTTGATTGTCCGCGTCCTGGAATCCTCTCTGGCAGCAATCAGCTAATCCAGCACCCTATGGCTTAAGCGCGGCGCTAACCAAGCAACCCGGCGCGGCGCAAGTTCCCGGTCATTTCGTGATGCCTGCGAAGCGTACGCAGAGTTCGTCGGCGATCAGTGGAAAAACGCCTTGTTTGTTACGCATCAAAAAAACGAATCAGATTGCCTCCGGCTTCTTTGGCCTGATACATCGCCTGATCAGCCCGCTTGATCATTTCCTCCGTGCCGGCCTCGTGGCTGAGGAACAGCACCACGCCGATACTCGACGTGCAATGATGCGTGATGGTTGTTTCTGCTTCACCCTCTGGTTTGAATTTCAGAACATAGGGGCTATCCAGGCTGGCACGGAGTTTTTCAGCGACGATGCCGGCCTCAACGGCAGATTCTTTCTTCTTCTGCCCCAACTCGCTAAGTATCACCACAAACTCATCGCCACCGAATCGCGCGACGACGTCCACCTCACGTACGCAACTGCTGATGCGGCGCGCTACCTCGATCAGCAGTAAATCACCCGCGTAGTGCCCGCGCATATCATTGAGTGGCTTGAATTTATCCAGATCCAGGAAAGCAGCGCGCCATAACGGCCACTCCGCTTGCTGGCTGTCATCGTCAGGCTCAATCGCTCGTTTAGCAGGACGCGATTGGGCAACCGGGTCAAGGAGTCATGCAACGCCAGTTTGAGAATTTGCGCCTCGCCTTGCTTACGCTCCGTGATGTCGCGTGCCGCGGCGAACACGCCTTGCAGCCTCCTGTCCCGATCGTAGAAGGTGGTCACATTGCAGGACACGACTGTTTCCTTGCCGCCCCTGTCGCGGGCGGTGAGCTCATAGTTGGTGACCTTCTTTTTGCTCAGTACCAGCTTGATGCTCGCCTCGGCCCGCTCCGGATCGGTGAAATAATTCTTGAATGGCGCACCGATCAACTCGTCACGCGTGCAACCGGTGAGTGCCTCCATCTGTTTGTTGACGTCGGTGATGATTCCGGACGGATCGGTGGTCATCAGCGCGTCGATGTTGGATTCGAACAGCGAGCGCGTGTAGAACTGATGGTCGCGCAGGCGCTGACCGAGCAGCTTCTGCTCGGCCTCGATCTGCTTGCGCGCCGTGTTGTCGGTGCCGATCAACAGGTAACCGATGATTCCACCCTGGGTATCGTGCAGGGCCGAAACCGACACCACCGCCGGGAAGCGGCTGCCATCCTTGCGGATGTAGGTCAGCTCGTAGATGTCCTCGATGCCGCGCGAGGCCTTGAAGACCAGGGCTTCGAAGCCTGGCGCGATCGGCGTTTCGAGTTCCTCGCTCAACTCTTTCG
>JANNNT010000508.1:0-2510 GCA_031398685.1 Rhodocyclaceae bacterium
CCGGCAAGCTGGGTTACTCGGCGGCAGAAATCGATGCCTTGGTCAAGGACGGTGTGCTCTACGCCGAGGCGGCGGTTGCCGCCCTCGCCAATGAGCTGGCAGAGGGTCCGCAATGACTGACCACTACGCGGTGATTGGCAATCCGATCAGTCATACCAAATCGCCGTTCATCCACTCGGCGTATGCCGGGCAGACCGGCCAGGATCTCACCTACAGCGTAATTGAAGGTCCGCTGGACGGTTTCCGTGAGGCGGCGGAGGCTTTCCGCGCGGCAGGAGGCTGTGGCATGAATGTCACCGCGCCGTTCAAGCTGGACGCCTTCGCTTACGCCAGCAACCTCAGCGAACAAGCGCGCCTGGCGGGGGCGGTCAATGCCTTGAAGTTCGAGGACGGAAAGGTCTACGCCAACAACTTCGATGGCATCGGACTGGTGCGCGACATCGTGCACAATCTCGGCTTCCCGATCTGCGGGAAGCGAGTCCTGCTTCTCGGTGCAGGGGGTGCGGCGCGCGGCGCCATTCTACCCATTCTGGAGCAGAAGCCCGCCCGGTTACTCGTCGTCAATCGCACGGTAAGCAAAGCCCATGCGCTGGTCGAGGCGTTTTCCGCCTACGGAAAATTATCGGCATCGTCCTATCCCGATCTCGGCGTTTCGCCCCAGACCTTCGACATCATCATCAACGCGACTTCGGCCAGCCTGCGCGGCGAGCTGCCTCCGGTCCACACCGACGTCTTTTCGCCGGATTGCCTGGCCTACGAACTGGTCTATGGAAAGGGTCTGACGCCTTTTTTGCGGCTCGCTCAGGGTTCGGGTTGCAGATGGCATGCCGACGGCGTCGGCATGCTGGTCGAGCAGGCCGCCGAAGCCTTTGCATGGTGGCGCGGCGTGCGTCCCGATACCCGCACCATGATTGACACGCTGACGGTGCCCTTGAAGTAAACACGCCGCCGCCAGTGCTTTTCATATTTCTTCAATCCCTCACGAGAGTAAAGGCCCTTCATGAAAATCCTCATGCTTCACGGCATCAACCACAACATGTTTGGCAAGCGCGACCCGGCTCAGTATGGAACGATCACGCTGGCCGAGATTGACGAGAGTCTGCGCGCGCTGGGCAAGGAACTCGGCGTCGAAATCGAGAGTTTCCAGACCAACTGCGAAGGCGCAATGTGCGAGCGCGTCCATCAGGGTTTCCTGGATGGGGTCGATGCCGTTCTGATCAATGCCGGTGCGTGGACGCACTACAGTTATGGCCTGCGCGACGCCCTGGCCATTCTCACCGTGCCCATCGTCGAACTGCACATGTCGAACATTCACGCGCGCGAGGCGTTCCGCCACCACTCGGTGTTCGCCGAGATTGTCCGCGGGCAGATCTGCGGTTTCGGCGTCGACAGCTACCTGCTGGCGCTGCGGGCAGCCGTGTCGGCGGTGCAGGTAGCGAAGGTCTGACCCGCATCGGTTATCGGGGAAAGCAGCAGAAGCCTGCTTTCTCCTGCTGACTTCCAACCCTCGTTAACCGCCAAAGCGCGCATCCCATGCTGCTTCGCATCGTCAGCATCGTTTTTCCCATTTTCCTGATCGTGCTTGTTGGCTATTTTTATGGCCGCCGGCATCGGCCGGAAATGATGGCGGCCAACCGGCTGAACATGGACGTCTTCCTGCCGGCCCTGATCTTTTCGGCGCTGGCGGGGAAGACTTTCAATCTGGCGGAGAACCTCCCGAGCGCCATTGGCGCCGCCGTGGTGGTGATCGGCTCCGGCATTCTCGCCTGGCCGCTGGCGCGAATGCTGGGTTATCAAGCCAAAACACTGGTGCCGCCCGTAATGTTCAACAACGTCGGCAACATGGGGCTCCCACTGCTGCTCCTGACGTTCGGAGACCAGGCTCTCGGAGCCGCCGTGGTGCTCATGCTGGTCATGACCTTGTTGCAGTTTGCGCTTAGCCCCTGGCTTATCAGCGGCCGTTCACCCCTGTCCATGGTCTGGCGCGAACCGTTTTTTGCGGCCGCCGCTCTTGGCGTTGCCGTCAGCTTGAGCGGGATATCGGTGTGGGCGCCTTTGATGGCTGCCAGCAAGATCCTTGGCGACATTTCTCTCGGCCTGATGATTTTCTCCCTTGGCGTACGCCTGTCGACCGCGCAATTGAACGCCTGGGGAATCGGGGTGGCAGGCGCCATCGCCACGCCGCTGACGGGCATGCTGATCGCTTGGGTTTTCGGCGAGCTGGCAGGTCTGAGCCGCACTGATCAGGACATTCTCTTTATCTTTGGCGCGCTGCCCCCGGCGGTGTCCAATTTCATCTTCGCGGAGCGCTATAACCAGGAGCCGGACAAGGTTGCGTCGATCGTCATAATCGGTAACGTCTCGGCACTGTTTTTCATTCCGCTGGCACTCGCGGTCCGGCTTTGACCCGGCGGAGTCAATAGCCGCTCTCTCCGTGCTTTTCGTTTATTTTAGGCTTGCGCCCGCTGTCTTCGACTCTTCGACAACAGCAACTTCGCATCAATCCTGCA
>JANNNT010000584.1:0-17464 GCA_031398685.1 Rhodocyclaceae bacterium
CGAATTGCGCCGCTTCTGGATTGCCGCGGCATTGACGCTGCCGCTGGTGGCGCAGATGGCGACCATGTTCAATGCCGGGTGGAGTGGTGGGCATCACCATCAGGATCTCCTGCCGCGCTGGGTGCAACTCATTCTGGCGACTCCGGTGCAGTTCTGGATCGGCTGGCGCTTTTACGACGGCGGCTGGAAGGCCTTGCGCGGCGGTGGGGCCAACATGGACGTGCTGGTTGCGCTCGGTACCAGTGCGGCCTATTTTTTCAGCCTGATCGTCACGCTGGGCGGGATCGGCGGGCTACCGGTGTATTTTGAGGCTTCGGCGGCGGTCATCACGCTGGTTCTGCTCGGCAAATTGCTCGAAGCGCGGGCCAAGGCCAAAACGTCGGTGGCCATCGAGGCGCTCGTCCGCCTGCAGCCGAAAACGGCGCGCGTTGAGCGTGACGGTAAACTGCTCGAACTCGATGTCGCGCTGCTGGTTCCGGGTGACATTTTTATCGTGCGGCCGGGCGAGAGTCTGCCGGTCGATGGCGACGTGGTTGACGGCGCATCAAGCGTCAATGAAGCGATGCTCACCGGCGAAAGCATGCCGGTCAGCAAACAGGCCGGAGATCGCGTTTTTGCGGCCACGGCCAACGGCGAAGGCATGCTGCGTTGCCGTGCCACAGGCGTCGGCGAACACACTCTGCTGGCCGGCATCATCCGCATGGTCGCCGAGGCGCAAGGTTCCAAGGCGCCGGTACAGCGTTTGGCTGATCGTATCTCATCGATTTTTGTGCCGGTCGTTTGCGGCATTGCCTTGCTCACCTTTGCCGGCTGGTGGGTTTTCGGCGGCGTGTTCAGCGAAGCCCTGATCAATTCCGTTGCCGTGCTCGTCATCGCCTGCCCCTGTGCGCTCGGTCTGGCCACGCCAACGGCGATCATGGTCGGCACCGGGCAGGGCGCGCGCGCCGGGATTCTGGTCAAGAATGCCGAAGCCCTGGAACGCGCTGAAAAGATCAGCGTACTGGTTGTCGACAAGACCGGCACATTGACGCGCGGCGAGCCGATGCTTACCGATGTGCTTCCGCTGGCGCTGGATGCCAATCAGGCCTTGATTCTGGCGGCGGCGCTGGAACAAGGCTCAGAGCATCCGCTGGCGCGGGCGATCCTGAAACGTGCCCAGGCTGAGTCTTTGCCCAAGCTGGCTGACTTTCGGGCGACTCCCGGAAAAGGCGTTGAGGGGACGGTGGGCGGACGTGTCCTGCGACTCGGTTCGCCCGAGTGGTTTGCCGACCTCAGCTTACCCAGCGAACACATTGCGGCATTGCAAGGCAAAGGCCGGACCGTTGTTGTGCTGGCAGAAAACACCGGTGCCCTGGCTCTATTTGCCATTGCCGACCCGCTTCGTGAAACTTCACGTGCGGCCGTTGCACGGCTGAAAGACATGGGACTGCATGTCGTGATGCTGACCGGTGATAACGTGGTAACGGCCGCGGCGATTGCCGTCGAAGTGGGCATTGACGATTTTCGTGCCGGCATTCTGCCCGGCGACAAGGCGGCTGCGGTTGATGCGCTCAAAGCCGATGGCCGGGTCGTGGCGATGGTCGGCGACGGCATCAACGACGCCCCGGCGCTGGCCGCCTCCGACGTCAGTTTCGCCATGGGGGCCGGTTCCGACGCCGCCATCGAGGTCGCCGACGTGACCCTGGTGCGCAGCGATCTGCAGGGCGTCGCCGATGCCATCCTGCTTTCTCGTGCGACGCTCGGTAAAATCCGGCAGAATCTGTTTTTCGCCTTCATTTACAATGTGCTGGGAATTCCGCTGGCGGCACTGGGAATGCTCAATCCGGTGATTGCCGGCGCGGCAATGGCCATGAGTTCGGTGTCCGTGGTGTCGAATTCGCTGCTACTGCGTCGCTGGCGTGCAGGCAAACAATAAGAGGGAGCCAGGGTGTCCGCTGGAAACATGATGGGAGAATCGCCAGGAGCCGTGCCGAGTGACAGTTTTCTGCACGGCCTGCTCGATGCCTCGGAACACATTCTCTTTCGTATGGATCTCGTACGCGGGGGGTATGACTACATCAGCCCGATTGCAGCATCGATTTACGGTGTCAGTCTTGAGGCGTTGCATGAACGCGGTCTCGAATTGTTGCTCACCGAGCAAGTTGATCCTGAAGACGTTGAGCGTTTCCGCAACCACGTTTTCGATCTGTGCCGTAATTCACCGGGGCAGTCGATTCGTACCTCCCTGGAATATCGGCTGCGAAATGCCAAGGGTGATCTGCTCTGGCACAGCAATTCAATGACGCTGGTGTCGAGTGCCGATGGGAAACCGCTGCTGGCGACCGGGATTACGATTGATGTGACCGCTCGTCGCCAGTCCGAACTCGCCCTGAGCGAAAGCGAGGAAAAATATCGCGCAACGATGAATTCCGTTCAGGTCGGCGTTTTTATCCTGCAGGATTTAATGTTTCGCTTCGTTAATCCGAAGTTTTGCGCGATGTTTGGTTACCGGGTAGACGAGTGTATTGACACGATTGGGCCGCTCGATCTGGTGCCGCCGGAACAGCATGAAATGCTGATCGACAAAATGAAACGACGCTCGGCAGGAGAGCCCGGGGCGCCCTATGAAGTGATCGGTGTGCGCAAGGACGGCAACCGCTTCCCGGTAATGATCCTGGGGGAACCAAGCACTTTCAACGGCCGGGCGGCGTCGGTCGGCACGTTGATCGACATGAGCCTGCAACGCCAGACCGAACAGGCGCTCACGGACGCAAGCAAACGCTATTCCGTCCTGTTTGAAGGGGCGCAGGATGCGATTTTGGTGGCCGATGCGGCAACCGGCGTGATCGTCGATGCCAACGTCGGGGCGGAACTGCTGTTCAGGCGCCCGCATGAAGAAATGATCGGCATGCATCAGTCGGCGTTTCATCCCACGGAACGTGCTGATCACTACCGCGAGACGTTTTCGCGTCACGTGCTCGATGGCCGTGGCGGACCGGAGGAAATGGAGGCGCTCACTGCCGATGGCGAAACGGTTGCAGTCGAAGTCTGTGCGAACCTGATCGAGACGTCCAAGGGGCAGCGGCTGCTTCAGGGTGTTTTTCGCGACATTCGCCAGCGCCTGCAGGATGAGATGGCGTTGAAGCGCGCCGCGCGTGTTTTCGAGAGTAGCCAGGAAGCCATTCTGCTCACCGATACAGAATGCAACATCGTTTCGGTCAATCCGGCATTCCTGGAGATGACGGGTTACCGGGCTGACGAAGTCATCGGTAAAAATCCGCGCTTACTGAGTTCGGGGCGGCATCCTCCCGAGTTTTTCGCCGACATGTGGCAGGCACTCGCTAGCGAGGATAAATGGCAGGGCGAGGTCTGGAATCGTCGCAGCAACGGCGACGATTTCCCGGTCTGGCTAAGAATCAGCGTTTATCGTGATGCGGCAGGCAAAGTGCGCAACTATGTCGGTACGTCCACCGATATTTCCGAGCGCCTTGACGCGCAGGAACGCATCCGCCAGCTCGCTTACTTCGATCCGTTGACCCGGCTGCCCAACCGCAGGATGTTGCAGGATCGCGCTCAGCAGGCGCTGGCCAGTGCCGAGCGCGAGGGCAACTCGTTTGCCCTGCTGTTCGTCGATCTCGATCATTTCAAAACGATCAACGATTCGCTTGGGCACTCAGCCGGTGACCAGTTGCTCAGCGAAGTCGCGCAACGCCTGACGGCCTCCGTGCGGCGCATGGATACCGTGGCCCGGCTTGGTGGCGACGAGTTTGTCGTGCTGCTTGCCGAAACGACGCTCGATGGAGCCGCCGAAGTGGCGCGCAAGATACTGGATGTGGTGGCGCGTCCTTTTCTGGTCGAACAGCACGAACTGGGGGTGACGCCATCGCTGGGTATCAGTCTCTTCCCGCAGGACGGCCGCGATTTCGAAACCCTGCTCAAGCACGCCGATACGGCGATGTACCGGGCCAAGGAGTCGGGGCGCAATGCCTATCAGTTCTTCGCCAGCGAAATGAACGTCGCGGCACTGGAGCGGCTGGTACTCGAAAACAGCTTGCGACAGGGCCTCGAGCGCGGCGAGTTTATTCTGTATTACCAGCCTCAGATCAATGTGGCGAGTGGCCGCATCATCGGTTCCGAGGCGCTGGTTCGCTGGCGACATCCGAAAATTGGCCTGGTTCCGCCGGGCAAGTTCATCCCGGCGGCGGAGATCTCCGGTTTGATTGTTTCGATCGGCGAGTGGGTGTTGCGCGAGGCCTGCCGGCAAAACCGTGCATGGCAGGACGCTGGCTTGCCGCCGATCAGCGTCGCCGTGAACATTTCATCAGTGCAGTTTCGCGGCGGTCAACTTGAGGGAAACGTTCGTTCAGTGCTGGCCGAAACGGGAATGTCAGCCGAATTCCTGGAGCTCGAGCTGACCGAGGGCATCCTCATGGGCGGTGCCAACGAGACGGTCGAAACCCTGCGCCGGCTATCAACCCTGGGCGTCAAGCTGGCCATTGACGATTTCGGTACCGGCTACTCAAGTCTGTCGTATCTCAAGCGTTTTCCCGTCGACAAGCTGAAAATCGACCAGTCATTCGTGCGCGATATCGTCACCGATCCGGACGACTGGGCCATCGCCAAGGCGGTCATCAGCATGGGGCACAGCCTGCGTCTTGACGTCATTGCCGAGGGCGTCGAACATGCCGAGCAGCTCGAAATGCTCCGGGATCAGGGCTGCGACGAGGTTCAGGGGTATTATTTCAGCATTCCGCTGCCAGCCCAAGAATTCGCCGAACTGTTGCGGCAGCAGAAATTCTTAAGAAAGGTCTGATTATGGAAAATATCGTTATCGGTGTTGGCGGAATGAGCTGTCAGGGGTGTGTGAAGAATGTCACCGGCGTATTACTGGCTTTGCCCGGCGTCGAGCGGGTGGACGTTTCACTGGACGCAGGGCAGGCCGACATTGCCTATGATCCGGGCAAGGTCAATCCATCTCAGTTCAGGGAAGCCGTCGAGAGTGCCGGATTCGATGTGCTTTGATTTTCAATACCCCTAGATCGCCCCCATCATGACAAAAAAAACCAGTGTTACCCCGCCGGCCACCGCACCGGAGGTTCCGGCAGAGCCGATCAGGCTTACCTCGCTTTCTCACGGTGGGGGGTGTGGCTGTAAAATTGCTCCCGGCGTGCTTGAGAAGATTCTCGCCAAGACCGTGCCATCGCTGGTGCCGCCCCAGCTTCTGGTGGGTATTGAAACGAGCGACGACGCGGCGGTGTATCAGATCAATGCCAACCAGGCGATTGTCGCGACGACCGATTTTTTCATGCCGATCGTCGATGACCCCTTCGACTTCGGCCGCATTGCGGCGACCAATGCCATTTCCGACATCTATGCCATGGGCGGCACGCCGCTGTTTGCGCTAGCGATTGTCGGCATGCCGGTGAACACCCTGCCGCTGGACACCATCCGGCTTATTCTTGAAGGCGGCGAGTCCATCTGCGCCAAAGCGGGCATCCCGATTGCCGGCGGCCATACCATTGATTCTGTCGAGCCGATCTACGGCCTCGTGGCCATTGGCCTGATGCACCCCGGCAACGTCAGGCGCAATGCCGGAGCGCGACCGGGCGACAAACTGATCCTCGGCAAGGGCTTGGGGGTGGGCCTTTACAGCGCGGCCTTCAAGAAGGGCATGCTCACCGAGTCCGACTATGCGGCAATGATTGCGTCAACGACACAACTCAATACACCGGGTTCGGCGCTCGGATGCCTGGCTGGCGTGCATGCCATGACCGATGTCACCGGCTTCGGTCTGCTTGGCCATCTGCTCGAAATCTGCAAAGGTTCCGGCGTGACGGCCGTACTTGATTATGCCGCGATTCCCATCCTGCCCAACGCGCTCGATTACGCCGCACGTGGTTGCGTAACCGGCGCTTCTGCCCGTAACTGGATGGGGTACGGCGAGAGCGTTGTGCTTGACCCCAAGCGTTTCGGCGACATCGAGCGCGCCCTATTGACCGATCCGCAAACCAGCGGTGGCTTGCTCATCTCCTGTGCGCCCGAGGTGGTCACCGAAGTGCTTTCGATCTTCCTGCAACAGGACTTTGACCGCGCCGCAGTGATCGGCGAAATCGTTGAGGGCAGTGCAAAAGTCAAATTTTCCAGGGCGTCGAAGAATTAATCCCGATTCGCTTCGCGTGACTTCTTTGCGGCGGGATTCAAGTCGACAGGTGCACGCCAGGCTGGGTCATGTCCGAATGCGGTCGTGCGCGACGAACTCAACCTTCAAGGCTAGAACTCCGGCGCCACTCCGTAGTTACCGCCACTTTTTGCGGTAACTACGGATACACATATTTTTTTCGAAGTGAGACGATTTGCTCCCCCTTGGATAAAAACGAGTGGTTTTGGAGGCTCTATGATGCAAAAAAGAGGGTGTGACAGACGTGTCCGCGAATCCGGACCGCCAAGAGAATGTCCCGAGCGTCGCTGCATCGCTGAGCGTCGGAGAATCCAGATTTCGGAGGCAACTCTGGACGAATTTGAAGTGCTGATGACTGCGCTGGGCTTCAGAAACAATCGGTCCAACAACGATAAACACTGACCTCGGGCAATTTACATTTACCTTCCTTGGTCCGGGAGCGTCCGCCCGGATTGAACGCCGACGATCAGATCGTCTTGTTTTCCCGGAGTTAGCCACTTCAGAATTTGCTGAGTCACGTCGAGGCTACTCAGCAACTCGATGTGTTTCATGCGGTAGAAAATCCGTTGCGAGGCCTTGGCAAACCCGAGATTTCGGCTCGTGTCGGTATGTTGCCCCAATGCGCTGTGCAGCGGCACCAGGCCATCGCCGATCAGACGATCCGCCAGCAGGCTGCGCTTGGCCGCTGTCGTCGCCGCGATGGCATAACAGGCGACGCGTTCAGGCAAGTGCATCCGCTGCCGAGTATCGGCCTGGCGCTTGAAGCGGTCTCGTCCGTGCCAGTCTTCGTCCACCAGAAAGCCGTAACGCAGGTCGGTAATGCCGGCGCTGCGGAGCTTGCCCAGGCGCGCGAAAGGCGCAGTAAACGGGGTGCTGCCGAGCAGCGCGTCGACCCGGTTGCCGGCACGTTCGAGGGGGGCGCCATGGTGGGGCGTACCGATAAACACAATACTCTTCAGTCGTTCCGGCCAGCGCAAGTCCTGCTGACGGGCGTAATGAACTGCACTGCGGATCAGCAGGCCCCCCATGCTGTGCGCCACGACGGTCAGTTCTTCAACCGGAACAGGCCAGTGAGCAAGCAGTTGTTCAAGATGCGCCGACAGTTCGCGCCCGTTCTGCGAAACGTGCAATCCAGAGTTGTAGCGCACATAGACGGGGGTATGCGCCAATATCGAGGCCAACGTATCGCCATGATTTGCAACATGTTCGTTGTCTTGTGCCTGCCATTGCAAGTCGTTCATGCACAGGCCGTGGATCAGCAGCAGGACTTTGCCCGTGGCCTCGGGCATGGAAGGTAACGCCTGCCAGTCCAGCGCTTTGCCCCGGTAGCGCAAACTCATGGGTATGACCAGAGGGTTGCCGTTGGCGAGCAGATGGTCGCCAAGAATGCCGTTGAGGGCGGCGAGAATCGCTTCGCGTCTGGGGCTTTCGGGTTTTTCTCCTTCAGCCGATTCAAGTTCGGGGCGCAACGAAGCCAGTGCCGTCTCAACGCCGGTGCCAAGCAACTGCGTAACTGCATGGATGCTCGCATAAACAAGACCGGTGATGCCGCCGGTTCGCCCGGGAGTTTGACTTCGAACGCCAACGGCATTCCACACCGACTGGTGTACGCCTTCAATAATACGCGTCACTCCTGCAGTGGCCTGCGTTGCGAGTTGGGCGACGCCCCGGACATCCGAGGCGCGCAGGTGTTTAAGCGGATTTCTGGATGCCGGCGTCGTCATGTCTGTTGGCCTCGACCTCGTTGCACTGATTCGCAATGATCCAATCAGGCCGGGGCGCAGTTATTTCAGAAATACAAGCCACGCATGACCTGGGAAAAAGCCACCTGGTCAGCCGACTGCGGTTGGAACGTAGCGCCTTCCTTGTTCGGACTGGCGGCAATGGTGTCGGGGAACATGCGGAAGCTGGTGTTCATGATGATTTGTGCCACCTTCGGCATCAGCGAATGCAGCAGGGCGCCGAAGATACCCAGCCGGGTGGCGATGCGCACCGGTTTGTGGATGATGGCATCGATCACGAGCATGGCGGCTTCTTCTGGGGCGAGTGTGGGGACCTGCTCATAGAGTTTGGTCGGTGAAATCATCGGGGTTTTGACAAGGGGCATGTTGATCGTCGTAAAGTCGATGCGACGGTCGGCAAACTCCGAAGCCGCACAACGCGTCCAGGCATCCATGGCCGCCTTTGAAGCAACATAGGCCGAGAAGCGCGGTGCGTTGGTCAGTACGCCAATCGTCGAGATGTTGATTACCTGTCCCTTTTGTTTCGTGAGCATCCCCGGGAGCAAACCCATGGTCAGGCGCAGTGCGCCAAAGTAATTGACCTCCATGGTGCGTTCGAAGTCGTGGAAGCGATCAAACGAATTTTCAATGCCGCGACGTATCGAACGCCCTGCATTGTTCACCAGAATGTCGACACCGCCATACTGCTCGTTCATGATTTTGACGAAGGCGTCGCATTGTTCCGCCGAGGCGATATCCACGACGTGCGTGATCAGCTTGAGTCCAGCCGCTTCGAACTCGAGACGTGTTTCGTCAAGTTTTTCCGGGTCACGTGCGACGGTTACTGCAATGGCACCGGCTTCGGCAATCTTGCGGATAGTGGCTTTCCCGATGCCCGAAGTACCGCCGGTGACGAGAACGACTTTGCCTTCAACCTGACCGCGCAGGGTGTGATCAATGAACAGATCCGGGTCCAGATGGCGCTCCCAATAGTCCCACAAGCGCCAGGCATAGGTGTCCAGCGGGGGCACGGCAATGTCGGTGCCTTTGAGCGCGCGCAGGGTTTCGCGGCAGTCAAAGCGGGTCGGGTAATTGATGAACTCGAAAATACTGTCGGGCAGACCGAAATCCTTCAGCACCGCATTGCGGATGCGGCGTACCGGTGTCAGTGCAAACAGCGCCTTGCGGACGTGGCGAGGAATGAAACCAAAGAGCGCCGCATTGATGCGCATGGTCATTTGCGGGGCGTGGGCAGCGCGGGCAAAACTGTTGAGCAAGTCGCCGACTCGCATGGGGCTCGGATCGGTCAAGTGGAAACACTTGCCGTCTTCATTCTTCAGGTGTGCGATGTGATCCATCGCAGCAACAACGAAATCGACCGGCACGACATTGACGCGCCCGCCTTCGATGCCAATGGTCGGCATCCAGCTCGGCAGCAGCTTGCGCGTTTTCTGGATCAGCTTGAAGAAGTAGTAGGGGCCGTCGATCTTGTCCATTTCGCCGGTGCGCGAGTCGCCGACAACAAGGGCTGGGCGGAAGATGCGCCAGGGAACGCTACACTCCTTGCGCACGATCGCTTCGGAATCGTGTTTGGTGCGGAAGTAGGGGTTCTCGAGGTTCTCAGCTTCTTCGAACATGTCTTCGCGGAAGAGGCCTTCATACAGACCCGCTGAGGCAATCGAGCTGACCAGATGGAAGTGCTTGGCCGCAATGGTTTCGGCCAGCTTGACGGTGTTGCGCGTTCCATCCACGTTGGCGCGCTGCTGATCCTCGGCACTGGCCTTGAGATCATAAATTGCGGCGAGGTGGAAAAAGTGCGTGACCTTGCCTTTCAACTTGCGAATTTCCGTCTTCGTTATTCCGAGATTCGGCTGGGTGAGGTCTCCGACGACCGGGATCACCCGTGTCTCATCGACACCCCAGTATTCGCGGAATTCGCTGATGCGAGACAACTCAACCGGGCGAACAAGAAAATAGACGATGCTGTCGGGGCGTACAAGCAGTTTGGTTACGAGTCGCTTGCCGATAAAGCCGGTAGCGCCGGTGACAAAATAGTTCATTTCTGACTCCTGAAATGCGCGTTCGAAAAAGTTGATTTTAGAGGGAAATACCTAGGTGTTTAGTATCCCCCCTCTATTTATAGCCACTACAATGGCATCAAGGGGCAAGAAAGACAATACTTGCTGACCTTTTTTTGATCAATGATAAGGAGATTGAGATGGGCAAGAAACTGAAAGCATTGGCTGGTAGTTTGACCGAAAACCAACTCGCACTTACCGTCAAGGATTCCGCGCACCAGATCTGGCTAGCTGGACTCGGTGCTTTCGCCAAGGCTCAGGAAGAAGGCGGGAAAGTGTTTGATGCGCTGGTTAAGGAAGGTGAATCCATCCAGGCACGGACACGCAAGCTGACGGATGAAAAAATCGCCGTTGTTGCTGGTAAGGCTAGCGGTACATGGGATCGCCTTGAGCAGGTGTTCGAAGACCGCGTGGCGCGCTCACTCGGCAGTCTGGGCGTGCCGAGCAAGAAGGACATCGACAAGCTGTCCAAGCGAGTTGTTGAGTTGACAGCCGTCGTGCAGGACTTGACAGAAAAGAAAGCGGCGCCAAAGGCTGCGGCAAAACCGGCCGTGAAGGCAGTTGTCAAACCGGTAACCAAGCCGGCTGCCAAGGCTGTGGTCAAACCCGTTGTCAAGCCGGTCGCCAAGAAGCCTGCTGCTCAAACGGCGGAGCTCAAGGCTGTGCCTTCTGTCACTCCGGCGGACGTGCTGAAAAATATCGCCAAATCCAATAGTTGAACGTGTTTGCGCAAGAGCAGTGCTTTCGGAGTGAGGGAGTGTGAGTAAACTCCCCACCACGAAGGCGTAGTTTTACCGATCGCCCGCTATCTTGGCAGGAGAGATTTGATGGCCGTATCAGCCTTGCGTTCAAAGATCGGGTTGGCGCTAGCGGGCGGCGGTCCTGTTGGTGGGATCTATGAAGTCGGGGCCATGGCCGCGCTGGCTGAGGCGCTCGACGGGGCGGACTTCAATGAGTTTGATTACTATGTGGGAGTCAGTTCGGGCAGCTTTATCGCGGCGGCGTTGGCCAATGGCTTGCAGCCAGCACTACTGGCTCGCATGGTGGTCGAGGACGATGCCGACGAGGTGTTCGACCCCGAAATGTTGCTGCGTCTGGCCTTCGGCGAGTACCTGAAACGCGCGCAGTCGGTTCCGTCGTTGCTGTGGTCGTCGTTCCGCGATTATCTTTCCGATCCGTGGCATCTCGGTCTGTTCGAGTCATTCCAGCGCCTGAGTCATGCCCTTCCCGCAGGGTTTTTTGATAATGCGGGTATTGAAGAGTTGCTCCGTAAACTGTTTTCAGTAACAGGGCGGAGCAACGATTTCCGGCAACTCAAGCACAAGCTTTTCCTTGTGGCGACGGATCTTGATTCGGGGGAAACCGTAGCTTTTGGCGGTGCAGGCCGCAATGATGTGCCTATTTCACTGGCCGTTCAGGCCAGTTCGGCTTTGCCTGGCTTGTTTCCGCCAGTAAAGATCGGCGGGCATTACTTCGTTGATGGCGCCTTGATCAAAACACTGCACACCTCTGTCGCCTTGCGCGAGGGTGCTGATCTGGTGATTTGCATCAACCCGCTGGTACCTTTTGATTCCGAGCTGGCGGCCAGCCGTCCGCACCGGGATCGTCGGGAGCACGAGCTGGAGCACCTGGTCGACGGTGGCTTGCCGGTTGTCTTGTCACAAACATTCCGCGCCATCATCCACTCCCGCATGCGGGTCGGCATGGACCGTTACCGGCTTGAATACAAAAACTCCGATGTGCTGTTGTTTGAGCCGATGCGTGATGATGCGGACATGTTCTTTACCAATGTCTTCAGTTATCGCAGTCGAATCCGCGTGTGCGAACACGCCTACCAGCGCACGCGCAGCGATCTGTATCAGCGTCGTCAGGAACTTGCACCGATCTTCGAGCGCCATGGTATTCACCTGAACCTTTCTGTCCTTCGCGATCACAGCCGCTCACTTTTATCCGGTAAACGGCGCCCGGATCTCAGTTCGACCATAGCGGCGCTCGATTCTTCGCTAGACGATCTTGACCGTTGGTTAGCACCCAAAGCCTGATTTTCTGCGCGGTTTTGTCGACGGATTTTTATCCCGATTGATAATGTTGTGCCGGAGCTTGTTATCATGTGAGCCTGCCTTTTTTTGCTCGGAGAACTTGCGATGACATCCCGTGAACGCGTGCGTGAACGAATGTCCAGCGTCGACACAGCATGGTTTCGTATGGATCGCCCTACAAACCTGATGCAGATCATTGGCGTAATGACTTTCGATGGACGCCTGGACCCGGAGCGCTTTAAACGTACCGTTACCAAACGTTTGCTGCGCTATCCTCGTTTTCGCCAAATCGCCGAACAAGACTCGGGTGGCGCATGGTGGGTTGACGACGATGACTTCGACATTGATGCCCACATTCGGCTGGCGCTTCTTCCCTCGCCCTGCGACAAACTTGAACTGCAGAAATTCGTTGCCGAAATGGCCAGTGAGCCGCTCAATCCATCGCGGCCACGCTGGGAGTATCAGCTCGTCGAAACTTCAGAGGGCGACTCCGCAGTGGTCGTTCGCATCCATCACGCCATTGCTGACGGAACGGCTCTCGTCAGGGTGTTCAATTCGCTGACCGATGATCACGCTGATGCCGATGAAGACGGAGGGCTGGCACCCGCCGTGAAGATCGAGCTTCGACCCGACGAAGAAAACGATTCCGATGAAGATGACCTCTTCTGGAACGCTATTGCCGAGCCGATTGCCGACCTGGCACTTGCTTCGATCCGTATCGGCGGCAATCTTTGGGGGCAATCCCAGGGGCTGTGGAATAACCCGGGCACGATCCTAGACTATGCCAGCGTCGCTGCTGCGGTTGCCAATGAAATAAGCAATCTTGCTCTGATGCCCAACGACAGCGATACACGCTTCAAGGGGAAGCCGGGTACAGTCAAGTGTGTCGCCTGGTCCGAACCGATCGCCCTGCCCGAGATCAAGTCTGTTGGCAAGGTTCTCGGTTGTTCGGTAAACGACCTGGCGCTTTCGGCCGTGGCCGGTGCCTTGGGTGGCTACCTGCTGGAGAAAGGCGATTCCGTTGCTGGTGTCGAGATTCGGGCACTGGTGCCTGTGAATTTGCGAGCCGCCGACAGCAAGGACAGTCTGGGTAACCACTTCGGGCTGGTCGCTCTTGATTTGCCGGTTGGCATCGAAAATCCACTGGCTCGATTGTATGCCACGCGCGCGAGGATGGAAGCGCTCAAGGGCTCCTATCAGGCCCCGGTGACTTACAATATTCTCGGTTTGGTTGGAATGCTGCCCAAGTTTTTGCAGCAGCAGGTACTCGACCTGTTGGCCAGCAAAGCCACTGCGGTGATGACCAATGTTCCAGGGCCACAGCAGGCACGTTACCTGGCTGGGGTCAAACTCAAGCAACAGATGTTCTGGGTGCCGGAATCGGGTGATATTGGTATCGGCGTCAGTATCCTGTCCTATGACGGCAAGGTGCAGCTCGGGTTGATTTCTGACAAAGGCATTGTTGACGATCCAGAACGTATCGTTGGGCGATTCGCGGCCGAATTCGAGAAACTGCTTTTGCTGGTGCTGATGGAGCCTTGGTCGCGGCTTGGCGACCCGGGGGCCGTTGAAGAAGCTTTGACGGAATCAATTTGATCTCGCATCGGCAAGACGGACAGCGCTACGCCTGCGGGAGTTGCACTGTCTCTATTAGTCCTCAATCTCCGATCGGGCAGACTCGATGTCGAGCCATTCCATGGCATCTGCCGGTTCGCAGGCCGCAGCCTCCCGATAGAATTGTTCTGCATCCTTGATCCTGGCTTTGCCGAACATCATGACCAGACCGTTGGCAAATTCGATTCTGGCGATTGCCGAGTCCGGATTAAGCTTCAGTGCAGTCTCAAAATGTTCAACTCCGATGCTCTTTTTCGCGCCGTAGGTCAGGCCTCCGACCAGTGATCCCACCTTGTCGATCACTTCGGCATGGTAAGTGCCAAGTGCGATATGCGCATCCGCGTGTTTCGGCTCAAGCGTGATCGCTTGCGTCAGGCTGAACTTGATGCTGCCCCCTAGCCCCTGGGTCAGCGCCTTGACCACTGAGATGCTTTGGCTATAGCGACCCAGCGCGTAGGCGTGGAGATACCAGGCGTTGGCATATCCCGGCATGGCGATCTGTTGTTCTTCGCAACGCCGCGCGGCATCGAGAAGCAAACCGAGCTTTAGCTGATCATCCGTTTCAAGATAGCTGGCGTACACGGTCGCCGCTTTATTGGCCACTGCGTATCCGGCTTGGCCGCAGCTGAGTCCGAGTTCGACTGCCTTGCCGAAGTCACCCGCATGATAGAAACGCCAGGCCTCCTGAACCGTAGTGTTGTCCGGAAAGGGTTCGCAATCACCGCGATGCAGACGCGTCCAGTTCTTTTTGAGTGCGGCACCGGCATAGGGAAACGACTTGTCAGGATTGGGAAACTTCTTCCAGGCCATGGTTCTTCTCCTCAGTGAGAACAGTTGATTAATTGTCGGCAGTTATTGCTTGAGGTATTCGAAAGAAAGTTTTTCAAGCAGTGATCGTGCTTCACCGATCAGGAAAGGTGAAACCATGGCCATCACCTGATAAACCCCACGTCCGATTCGTTCGTTCTCAACTATTCCGCGCGGGTCACGAGCGTATTCGAAGGATAACCAGTAGGTGGCGATCACCGTCATATTGGTGCTGAGCGCATGCAATTCGTTGGCAGAGGCGCGCATGGCACCGGCCGAAACAAGTCCTTCGCAGAGTTGGGTGGCGGTCAACACCTTGTGTGCGAGGATGCGCTTGAAATGAAATTCGAGCGTCCGGTTGCGTGTCAGTAGGTCGTTCAAGTCGCGGTAAAAAAACCGGTATTTCCAGATATGCTCGAACAGCAAGTGCAGAAACAGCCAGATGTCGTCCACATGAGCCTGCCGATGTGTCGGCACGGTGAGTATTTCTTCGATCTCACGCTCGAATACCGCGAATATCGCCTCGACAATCTCATCTTTGTTGTGGAAATGGTAGTACAGGTTGCCCGGGCTGATAGTCAGGTCGTCGGCAATAACGGTTGTAGTGACGTTTGGTTCGCCAAAATCATTGAACAGCCGCAAACTGGCTTCAAGGATGCGTTCGCGTGTACGTCGCTTCGGTTTGATATCCATAGGCCTGCTCGCCGTGCGGTTGTTTGTCTTTGCCAACGGACATGATACTGCAAACGAGCGCTGGAAATGCCAAGAGGCTGGCGCGAGAAAGAGCGACGCAGTCTCCGTGATTCGAGGAGCCAAGCTTAGGCTTGAAAATTTTCATCGAAGAATCGGTGAACTTCGCGTTCGATGCTTGGCTTGAGTGCCGAGAGAAAAAACCCAAGACGAATGCTCAAGACAACCTCCTGGCTGTCAAGAGTGAGTTCACCTGATACGCCAGGTCGCTTGAAATGCATCACCTCACCATCCCACGTAAAGCTGAGATCAAACTCTTCCTTGAGTTCGGCGGCCATATGCTCGGCCGCGGCGCGAGCGCCGGATCGCGTTTTGCCGTGTTTGCGGCGGATGAAGATGTCGCTCATGCTGCCATTCCTATCGGTTCAGCCAACTTCGCCGCACATAGAGTGAAATCCAGTGTAGTGGCTTAAATCGGGTAAAAAAAATTAGTTAACGGGAATTCTCCATTCAGCATTACTATAATGCATAAATCCATTTGGTGTAGTCGTAGCGGCTCTTGCCGGATTGCATGGAATGACATCCGTCTGGTGGGCGCTTTTTTGAAGAGAATAGCTTCTAACGGGGGTGACACGTGGACAAGATTTGGCTGCAGAGCTATCAGAAGGACGTTCCTGCCGAGATCGACCTGGGCGAGTTCCAGTCGCTAGGCGAGATGTTTGAGAAGAGTGTTGCGCTGTATCGCGATCGCGTCGCCTACATCAATATGGGCGCCGAGATTACCTATGCCGAGCTTGAGAAGCTGTCACGCGATTTTGCCGCTTACTTGCAGTCGGATCTCAAGCTGCCAAAGGGCTCGCGAATCGCGATCATGATGCCCAACGTCCTGCAGTACCCCATTTGTATTCTTGGCGCTTTGCGCGGCGGGTATACCGTCGTCAATTGCAATCCGCTCTACACCGGGCGAGAACTGGAGTACCAGCTCAAGGATTCCGGTGCTGAAACCATCGTCATTCTCGAAAACTTTGCGCAAACACTGACGAATGTGCTTGCGCAAACCCCGATCAAGCACATCGTAATGGCGCGTCTCGGCGACATGCTGGGTTTCCCGAAGGGCGCTATCGTCAATTTTGTCGTCAAACACGTCAAGAAAATGGTGCCGGCCTGGAATCTGCCGAATTCAGTGGATTTTGGCAAGGCGCTGTCAAAGGGTGCCGCCAGCGATTTCAAACCGGTCAGGGTGACACAAGAGGATCTCGCCTTTCTGCAATACACGGGAGGCACGACCGGCCGTTCCAAGGGCGCGATGCTGACGCACGGGAACATTCTGGCCAATCTGGCACAGGTCCATGCGTGGATCAATTCAGCGCTGACGGCAGGCGCAGAACTGGTGGTCACTGCCTTGCCGCTTTACCATATCTTTGCCTTGACAGCGAATTGCTTTACCTTTATCAGGTTAGGCGCAAGCAATCTGCTGATTACCAATCCGCGAGACATCCCGGCGTTTGTCGCCGAACTTGCCAAGTATCCTTTTACCGTAATCACCGGGGTCAACACGCTGTTCAACGCGTTGCTCAATAATGACAACTTTGTTGCGCTCGACTTTAGCAAGCTCAAGGCGTCTCTAGGTGGCGGCATGGCCGTGCAAAAAGCCGTGGCTGAAAAATGGAAGCGCGTTACCGGCAAACCGTTGATCGAGGCCTACGGACTGACCGAGACCTCGCCGGCAGCGACAATCAATCCGCTCAGCATTCCCGAATACACCGGCTCGATCGGGTTGCCGATTTCGTCGACGGAGGTGGCCATCCGCGACGACAACGGCGTCGATGTCCCTTTGGGCGAACGCGGCGAGCTCTGCATTCGCGGTCCGCAAGTGATGAAGGGTTACTACAACAAGCCGGAAGAGACGGCCAACGTCTTCACGCCTGACGGCTTTCTGCTTACCGGCGACGTCGCGGTGATGGACAGCAAAGGCTATGTGCGCATCGTCGACCGCAAGAAAGACATGATTCTCGTCTCCGGCTTCAACGTCTATCCGAACGAAGTCGAAGACGTTCTGGCCATGCATCCGGGCGTGCTTGAAGTGGCCTCCATTGGTGTGCCGGATGAAAAAACTGGTGAAGCGGTAAAAATCTTCGTCGTCAAGAAGGATCAGTCGCTGACTGCGGCACAGCTCATCGCGTTCTGTCGCGAGTCCCTGACGGGTTACAAGGTGCCCAGTCAAGTGGAATTCCGGACTGATCTGCCAAAAACCAACGTGGGCAAGATCCTGCGTCGCGAGTTGCGCGACGCGGCATCGAACAAAGATTGATCACTCCATTCGGTTGATGAACCTTACGATGCAAACGGTTTTGCGAC
>JANNNT010000586.1:0-4703 GCA_031398685.1 Rhodocyclaceae bacterium
AGATCCAGGCCGCCCTTGAGCTGCGGTGTATTCGCCGGTGCTGCACTGAGTTCCTGATGCGCGCTTGCAAATTCCTTGCGCGCCTTGTCGAGGTTGGAGTGACTCTCGGTGTCATTGACTTTCCAGGCAAGCGCCTGGAAAAACTTTGCCATGCGCTGTGACAACATGCGCTGACGCCCAGAAACGTTCACCAGCCGGCCCGAATTTGTGCCGGAGTGCTTTTCCAGCTCGACCGTACCTTTGTTAGCAAGCGCAAGCACCTTTTCGGACAGATCGAGCACTCTTTTCCCTTCGTTTTGATTGGGCGGCGCCCCTACGAGAGCGTCCTTGTAATCTATCCAGGAGGTCTCGAGTTGCCGGTAGGTTTCCTTGATTTCGGGCGTCGAGGCATAGTTCTTGAGCTCGAGCAGCTGGCGATCAAACAGTGAAATCGAAATGTCGAGAACGCGCTTGGAGCGATCACTATCCACACCCAGACCAATCTGGAAGTACGCCTTCGCCATGCGCTGTGACAGCATGCGTTCTCGCCCCGCCTTGTTGATGGCCGAATTGATGTCGGTAATCTGCGCCTGAGCCATTCCAGCCGTCATGATGTAGAACACCAACGCAACTCCGACTCTTCGCCAGACAAGTGAATTCATCGCAACCCCCAGAATGTTTGCTGGCCAACACTACGTTTCTTGGGTGGCAGTCACTTTGATTCAGGTCAAATGTGCATCATCCGGTTTCATCGCTTGATGCGTTCGCCGACGCGCCATTCGATACGCCGCGTGGACCGGTCGTGAACCCAGGAAAAATGTTCTTGCTCTGAATGTCGCGCAAAAAAAACGGGATCCGAAGATCCCGTTGAAGTGCTGCAGGCTTTTCCAAATCAAAACACCGGCGCCCCTTTGAGCAGACTTGGTATCCAGGTGGAGAATGCCGGCACATAGGTGACGACCAGCATCACGGCAAATAGTGCACCGTAGAAAGGCAGGATGCTTTTCATGACCTGCTCGACCGAAACACCGCCAATGGCACACCCCACGAACTGCGTCGTCCCGACCGGCGGCGTATTCAAACCCAGCGCGCAATTGAGCAACATGACCATGCCAAACTGAACCGGCCCCATCCCCATCTGGATCGCCAGGGGCAAGAAAAGCGGCGTACAGATCAGGATGGTCGACGCCATATCCATGAAGGTCCCGAGGATGAACAGAATCAGATTGATCAGGAAGAACATCATGTATGGATTGGTGGTTGCACTCAGCAACAGGTCGGCCGTCTTGTCCGGAATTTCCAGGATGGCCATGATGTACTGGAACATCGTCGACACGCCGATCAGCAGCAGCACAACGCCTGTTGTTTTGGCGGCCTTGGCGGCGGCCTTCATCAGCTTGGACCAGGTCATCGTGCGATAACCAATGAAAGTCAGCAGCAGCGTGTAGGTCACTGCAATGCCGGCGGCTTCGGTGGCTGTGGTTATTCCGGCGATGATACAGCCCAGGATAATCACGATGACCAGCATTCCGGGAAGCGCTGCAACGCCCGAGGTCAGCACGGCATTCCACCCGGCAAAAGCATCCAGCGAATGTGAGCCGTCCGGACGAATGGGGTAGCCTTCCTTCTTGGCTACCCAGAAAGCGGCAAACAACATGCAAACCATCAGCACCAGGACTGGCAACAGCCCTGCAAACATGAGGTCGCCGATGGAGACGCCCTTTACCATGATGTTGTGGCCCAACAACATGCCGCTGCTGCTGGAGGCGGCGAAGGCATAGATGATCAGGTTATGGGAAGTCGGCATCAAGGCCCCCGCCAACGAGGCGTGCGTCGTGACATTAACGGCATAGTCTGCGCTATAGCCCTCCTTCTTCATCATCGGGATCATCACCCCGCCCATGGCCGAAACGTCCGCAACAGGAGATCCGGATACCCCTCCGAAAAGGGTACAGGCCACGACGTTGGCCATGCCCAGGCCACCGCGCCAGTGGCCAACCAGATTACGGGCAAAATTGACGATCTTGTCGGCCACGCCGCCATGCAACATCAATTCACCGGAAAAGATAAAGAAGGGGATGGCCAGGAATGAAAACACGTTCATTCCGGAAATCAGGTTCTGGAACGCAAGTTCCAGAGGAAAGCCTTCCACCCAATAGGTCGCAATACAACTCAGCGCGATCGAGAAGGCGACCGGCACCCCCAGAAGCAGAAAGAGGGTAAAGCTGATGCAGAGAACGGTCAGTGCCATGATGGAACCACTTCCTTGTCAGTAAACATCGCGATCAGGTGCTCGATGGAAAATAAGATGATAAGAATGCCCGAGATAACTAAAGGCATATAACGATAAGCCTCGGAGATTCCCAGTGTCGGAATGCTGTTTGGCCAGACCGAAAGCCCCATTGTGGCGCCACCCCAACAGAGGGAGATACCAAAACAGATCGTAATCAACCCCACCAGATTGCCAATCCAGAATTGAGCCTTTTCGGGAAGCAGGCCAATCAGGGATTCCATGCCGATATGCCCTTCATCACGTACACCGGCCGCCGCACCGAACATCGCCACGTTGATCACCAGAATCAACGCCACTTGTTCCGACCACGATGGTGCGTCGTTCAGTATGTAGCGCCAGATGACCGACCCGACAACGACACCGACAATTCCGAGCAGGCAGGTGACTGCGATATACATCGCCCAACGTGAAAGTTGGGCATTTAGACAAGTAAGCCAATTCATTGCTTATTTCCAGAAAAAAACCCGATGGTGCTAGGAACACACCTTCGGGCTTTATGGCAAAAATCGAAGCACCAAAACTACGTTACTTAGTGTTGACGATTTCCTGAGCCAGTGCTTTCAGCTCTGGCGTCGGAGAGAACTTGTCCCAAACCGGCTTCATGACGCCAACAAATTCCGCCTTGTTTACGTCAGTCACGTACTGCGCACCGGCCTTGATGGTAAGGTCCTTGGAGGCTTGTTCTTTCTTGGTCCACAGATCAACGTAGTAAGGCACGGTTTCTTTGGCAGCATCACGAATGATTTGTTGCTCTTCCTTGGACAGCGTATCCCAGATCTTTTTGGAGAAAACGAGCACTTCAGGCGACATCACGTGCTGAGTTTCGCTGTAAACAGGCGCCGCTTCAAAATGCTTAGCTGTTTCGTAGGAGGGGTAATTGTTTTCAGCCGCATCAACCAGTCCAGTTTTTAGTGCCGTGTAAACTTCGGCCATGGGGATCGGTGTTGGGTTGGCGCCCATGGCTTGCGCCAGGCTGACCCACAGATCGGATTGCTGAACACGAATCTTCATGCCCTTCACATCCGCCAGGTTTCTTACCGGCTTTTTGGAGTAGATGGAACGTGCACCGGATTCCCACAGAACCAGACCAATGAAACCTTGTTTCTCAAAGGCGGCAAGAATCTTGTCGCCCGCCGGGCCGGCCATGGCTTTTCGGAAGTGATTGATGTCGCGGAAGATGAACGGGAAGGAAGGCACCATGGTTTCCGGGATAATGCCGTGGAAAGCTGCCGTACTCACGCGGACCATGTCCAGTGCGCCAATTTTGACTTGTTCTACGGTGTCTTTTTCGGAACCCAGTGAGCTGTTGCCGAAGACTTTGACGTTGTATTTGCCATTGGTTTTCTGGCTAACGATTTCGCCGATCTTCTTGACCGTCATCACCGTCGGATAGTCTTGCGGATGGACGTCCGCAGAACGAAAATCACGTGCTTGAACAGCGCTCATGGCAAATGCGGAAGCCAGTACAACACCTAAGATCTTCTTCAGGTTTTTTTGCATAATTTCCTCCTCGATAAGAACAAATAGGAAAACCCCCTTGGGTAAACTCGCTAAGGTAGGAGCAAGCCCTACGCCAAGTCAGGTCCAAATATACGCCAAGAAGAAAGGCCGTTCAAGATATTTTTGAAACGTGATTCCATTTTTTTTAAAAAATTTGTGTGTCAGATGGTAAGGCCGGTCAGCATCCATTAATTGCGGATGGCCACTTTGCTCCGAAAGTCAGCGATATGTCCACGGCCATTGTCTCTTGCGTAGACTGTCCTCATCCAATGCTGTTAAAGAAGAGCGCCATGCGTTAATGGTATGGGAGCCGGCCGATCACCGGTTGTAGCACCTGTTCACCCCTCCCGGTTCTGCCGCACCTTGTGGTTTTCGGTCCGTCTGCCCTCGGGGTTCGGTGCTAAAATTCAAACCCTTCGAAACACGCCCCTTCAGGGATAACTACCGATGAAAAGTGCCGAAATACGCGAGAAGTTTCTCAAATTCTTTGAATCCAAAGGTCACCAGATCGTGGCCTCCAGTTCGCTCGTGCCGCACGAAGACCCAACCCTGCTCTTTACCAACGCCGGGATGAACCAGTTCAAGGATGTTTTCCTCGGCTTTGACAAGCGTCCCTATAACCGGGCGACGACTTCGCAAAAGTGCGTTCGCGCTGGCGGCAAACACAACGATCTGGAGAACGTCGGCTATACCGCGCGCCATCACACCTTTTTCGAGATGCTTGGCAACTTCTCGTTTGGCGACTACTTCAAGCTGGATGCCATTAAATACGCCTGGGAGCTGCTGACCGAAGTTTATAAGCTGCCGAAGGCGAGCCTGTGGGTGACGGTCTATGCCGAGGACGACGAAGCGTACGACATCTGGAATACGGTGATCGGCATCCCCGCCGAACGTATCGTCCGCATTGGCGACAACAAGGGCGCGCGCTATG
>JANNNT010000588.1:0-1582 GCA_031398685.1 Rhodocyclaceae bacterium
CGTTCCACGGACCGGCGTCGCGGCGCATGCGGGCCGAGCGGTCCCCCTCGGTCTTTTTCTCCAGCCAGAGAAAGATTTCGGTGTACACGGTCTGCGGGCAGGCGTAGCCACACCACAGGCGCCCGGCGACCGCAGTGAACAAAAACAGCGAGAAGGCTGCGATCACCAGAATGCCGGTCAGGTAGATGAAGTCCTGCGGGTACAGCACCAGCCCGAAGATGTAGAAGCGCCGCGAGGCCAGCTCGAACAGCACCGCCTGGCGGCCGTTCCAGTCGAGCCACGGCAAGCCGTAGAACAGGATCTGCGTGCCCCACACCAGCACCCAGCGCCAGTTGGCGAACCATCCGCTGACCGAGCGCGCATGGATCTTGGCCTGCGCCTGGTACATCGACACCATCTCGGTCGCCGCGTCGTCTGACGCAGCGATCGGGATGACGCGCGGTGCGGGCTGGCTCACTTGGGCGACTGCGACAGGCTCCAAACGTAGGCCGCCAGCACGTGGATCTGCTCCGGCGCCAGCCGGCCCTGCTGTGCCGGCATCACGTTGGTCTTGCCGTTGTTGACCATCGCGACGATCACGTCCTCGCCCCAGCCGTGCAGCCACACGCGGTCGGCCAGGTTCGGTGCGCCGAGCGCCTGGTTGCCCTTGCCGTCCACGCCGTGGCAGGCCGCGCAGGCGCCGAACTTGCCCTTGCCCAGGTGCGCGGCGATCTGGTTGTGCGGGCTGCCCGACAGGCTCAGCACGTGGTTGGCCAGGTTGCGCACGTCTTCGGCGCTGCCCACCGCAGCGGTTCTCGGAGGGGAACAGATCGACGAGCGTGCGATAGGCGGCAAAACTGATGGCTTTCCCCTTGTTTGCCTCAGTTCTTTCAGCCACTGGGCGGCGCAAAGTTCCGCCCAAGCGCGTGCCAACAGCAACGGGATCGTACGCGGCCCACGCGTCGTACATCCCGGTGTGGACGATTGCCATCGCTCGCGCGACGATTGGCGGGCCCGGCTTGGTGGTCCGAATGGCTTGCAGGGCCGCATTGTCCCAATCGATCACGACATTGCTCGTGGCATGAACCAGGGCCGCAACCGACAGGAGAAACCACAAAGTGGCCAACCGCAACGTTCTCGCCAGGCTCTTCATGCGTCTGCTAGCCACTCGCATGTTTCCGGTAGCGTTTAATGGCAAGTTCTCTGTTTGGTACCATGCGATCTCTCGTGCAAATAATTCTTAACGCGGTGTGATCCGCCCATTTATCGACGGACAGACGCTGGCAAAAACCTGACTGGGCGACTGCTTTCCGACCGTTAACAGCGTCTCGATTTCCGGCAGCGCCCGGATCGCGGCCTCCTCGCCCGCGCGAATCAGTGCTTGCTTATTCCCGAAACTCACATCCCCGGCAATCTTCGGCCTGATGGCCACATCGGCGGCTTTGATCTGGTGCGCGCTAAGCGCTTGCACCATGATGTGCATGGTTTGGAATGGGATGTTGAGCGGATTGCTGATCGAGGTCTGTTCCGGCGCGTACGAGACGTCGACCGCGATCACAAAATCGGCCCCCATGTGGCGCGCAACACACACTGGAATCGGACT
>JANNNT010000659.1:0-3580 GCA_031398685.1 Rhodocyclaceae bacterium
CTCGGCAGCGGGCGCTTCATGGGCGCGGAAATGCTGGCGCCGGCCGCCGAACATTTGACGCATCTGCTGGCCTGGGCATTGCAGAATGAAATGACTGTTGCACAGATGCTTGAGATGCCGTTCTATCACCCGGTCATCGAAGAAGGACTGCGCACGGCTTTGCGTGACCTCAGGGTCAAACTGCGCACTGGACAGGAAAACGTCAGCACGGCCGCTTGATCGGCTTCGGGCCGGCGAGGGAAATTGCTCCGTTCGCCGCTGTCAGGCTCAGGCGCTGATTTGCCCCGCTGAGCGCGCTCGCAACTGCCCACAGCCGCCATCGATATCCTGCCCGGCCGAATCGCGCAGCCGGGCGACAATGCCGCACTGATGCAGTTGGCCGGCTAGCGCGGCGGCGCGCTCCCACGCCGGGCGCTTGAAGTCGAGCCCATCAACCGTGTTGAACGGGATGAAGTTCATCATCGCGTATTTGCCGGTGAGCAGCTTGACGAGAGCGTCCATCTCCGCGTCGCTGTCATTGACCCCTTCGAGCAGAGTCCACTGATACTGAATCGGATATCCCGTCGCCCGGGCGTAACCTTCGCCCAGGTCAACGAGTTCGGCCGGATCGATGCGCGGCGCGCGCGGCAGCAATCTGGCACGCAGCTCTGCGTCGGTCGTATGCAGGGAAAGCGCCAGTGCCGGCTTGACGCTCCCGAGCGGTAAGCGCTCGAACACACGCCGGTCGCCGACGGTCGAGAAAACGAGATTCTTGTGCCCGATGGCGCCTTCGTTACCCAGCACTTCGATGGCTTCGAGCACGTTGTCCATGTTGTGCGCCGGTTCGCCCATCCCCATGAACACCACCTTTTTCACCGTGCGCCGTTGGCGCGCCAGCACCACCTGCGCAACGATCTCGGCGCTGCCGAGCTGGCGCAACAAGCCTTCGCGGCCGGTCATGCAGAACACGCAACCCACCGCGCAACCCACCTGGGTCGAAACACACACGCCGTCGCGCGGAAGCAGCACGCTCTCAACCGTCAGGCCATCGGCCAGTTCGACCAAAAGGCGGGCGGAACCGTCGCCGCCGGCGTGCTCGGAACTCAGTCGCGCGAGCGCTCCCAGCTCTGCGGCGATGCCCGGCAGTGCGTGGCGCAGATCAAGCGGGAGAAAGTTTTCAGACTGTTGCCGGCGCGAGCCGGCATCCAGCTCGCGCGCCTGCAACCAGGCCCGGAGCACGCGTTGCTCGTGGCACGATTTGGCACCCAGGTCGCGCAGGCGCTGTCGGAGTTGTTCAATACGCATCGAAGCCGAATGTTAGCAGGCAACCGGGTGTTATGAACACGCCGAATCAGGCAACAATCCCCGTGGGCCGTTTCGTCCCGGAAATTCCGGGAAGGCTTGTATCTTCTACTGCACTCGGTTCGTAGGGCGCGTCCGACGCGTGTTCGAATCGGTTCCGGTGAACATCGAAATCCGGAAGGATGCGCTCATACGCGGAGATCATCAGCGGCGACGAGATCATGAAGTCCGCCGAAGCCCGGTTGCACGCCACCGGAACGTTCCACACCACCGCAATGCGGAGTAGTGCTTTCACATCCGGGTCGTGCGGCTGGGGTTCCAGCGGATCCCAGAAGAAGATGATGAAATCGATCACGCCTTCGGCGATTTTGGCGCCGATTTGCTGGTCGCCGCCTAGTGGACCGCTCTGAAGTTTGAGAACATTCGTTTTGAGAACCTTCTCGAGCATCGCACCCGTCGTTCCCGTGGCACACAACTCGTGTTGTACCAGGAGTTTACGGTTGTATTCAGCCCACTCCATAAGATCCTGCTTCTTGTTATCGTGAGCAACAAGTGCTATCCGCTTGCGCGGAGGTACTGGAAAGGCATCATGAGTCATGGCAAATTCCTTCGCATTTAAACCGCAATCGGCTTGAGTTGAAATGATCATGCTTGAATCTTGCCGGCAAGAGGTTTCGCGTGTGTGACACTGCGTAACGCTCTGTGCCGCGACCGGAGTGCGCCTATGAAAACCGGGGCAAGCGCGCTCGGGCGATTTGATCTTGAGTTGTCCAGAGCAATATGAGATCGTTCAGGGCTCAACTGGAAAAGGAAGCACCCATGCGCATCGAACAGGACCTGAAACTCGACTTCAAAGACGTTCTAATTCGCCCGAAACGTTCAACGCTGACCTCGCGTTCGGAAGTCGACATTTCCCGTGACTACGTTTTTCTTCACTCACAACGCAAATATCACGGCATCCCGATCATCGCCGCCAACATGGATACCACCGGGACATTTGAAATGGCCCGGGCACTGGCCAAACACAAACTTTCCGTGGCCCTGCACAAACACCACGGCGAAGAGGAAATGCTGGCCTTCTTTGCCGAGCAGCCGACTCCTCCCGCGGCGTTCTATTCGATGGGGATCACCACGCCGGATTACGAAAAGTTCGGTCGGGTCATGAAACTGGCCGGAGGCACCATCGAAAACGTCTGCGTCGATGTCGCCAACGGTTACACCAAGGCGTTCATCAGCTTCATCCACAAGCTGCGCGCGGCCTACCCCGACATCACGATCATGGCCGGCAACGTGGTCACCGGCGAAATGACCGAAGAACTGATTCTCGACGGCGTCGATATCGTCAAGGTCGGCATTGGCCCCGGCTCGGTGTGCACCACGCGCCGGATGTCCGGTGTCGGCTATCCGCAACTCTCGGCCATCATCGAATGCGCCGACGCGGCGCACGGCCTGCGCGGCCTGATCTGCGCCGACGGCGGCTGCACCTCGCCGGGCGACCTGGCCAAAGCGTTCGGCGCCGGCGCTGATTTCGTGATGCTCGGCGGCATGCTGGCCGGACACGACGAATGCGGCTCGGACATCGTAGAGGTCAACGGCGTGCGCAAGATGCGTTTCTACGGAATGAGCTCGCGCGAAGCGATGGAAAAATACGCCGGCGGCGTTGCCGGATACCGTGCGGCTGAAGGCAAGGAAGTGCTGCTCGACTACCGTGGCCCGGTCGAAAGCACCCTGCAGGACATTCTTGGCGGCGTACGTTCGGCCTGCACCTACGTTGGCGCACGCAAGCTCAAGGAACTATCGAAGTGCACGACCTTCATCCGTGTCACGCAGCAGCTGAATGAGGTCTTCGGGCAAGCTTGAGGGGCGGACCAAGCATAAACAATCGGCAGCCTGGCTGTGCTGATGTGAAAATGGGAAACACGATTCGGGCTTATGGGCCTAGGTTTCCCAGCAATTTTTCAGCACGGAAATCATGCCGATTGTCGAGGGATTGGACTCGTCGCGGGCACGGAATACAAAGTCCAGCTGGCTGGTCATCCTCGCATGCGCCGACGACCGACGCAAAAGCGCAACGACAACCGCCTTTCCGATAAAGACCGACGAAATCCCTCAGTTTTTAACCTACATCAATGTTGCTGCGCGCAGGCTGTCGATAATGCGTAGGTCTCATTTTTTTACAATAAATGGAGGGGTTTTCCATGAGTGGCGCTTTTTCAAAGTCGATGGCGCGCAATATTTTCTTCGGGGGGACGGCATTCTTCTTCCTGCTGTTCCTTGCGCTCACTTTCGACACCATACA
>JANNNT010000662.1:0-10906 GCA_031398685.1 Rhodocyclaceae bacterium
GCAGCCCGCCCTGACGGAAGCAGCGCAACACCATAGACGATCAGTACATTCCAGCCGATGATATTGAACAGGGCAAGCAGCAACATCCGCTTCCAGGCGTCTTGAGGGATTGTAATGGGAATGCCCCGGGCGCGGGCGAGCGCCAGCATCCCCAAACCCCCGGCCAGCAGACAACTGCCGCGAAAGTAGAGTGGCGGAACTTCGGACAGCACGATTTTCATGATCGGCCAGTTGAGGCCCCAGAAGAGGGAGAGTGCCGCGAGCAGCAGAAGCCCCTGACGGGGCAAACGTTCATGTGGACTGGGTGGGGTCATGCGATGGATTGTGCCGGGCTGAAGGTGAAAAACCGGAGAGCTTAAACCAGAAACCGCGGTCCGTTCCGATCAGTCGATAAAAGCCGGGGCTTGCCCGAAGCAAACCGTCATGATCGGCAGCGGTCAGTACGGCTGAGCTGATGCCGCCGCCCGGAAGGGCCGTTCCGCCTCAACAGTCTGGCTGGATTGACCGCTATAACGGTTGCTCGGCGTCCGGATCATAAAACCGGATCTGGTTCCGCCCGGCCGCTTTGGCTTGATACATCGCGGTATCCGCCTGCTTGAGGATGTCGTCCTCATTGGTTTGATGATTGATGAACAGGGTCACGCCGATACTCGCCGTGCAGTGATCGCGGATCGTTTTGTCTGGTTTTCCTTCGCGCTTGATGGTCAGCTGATAACGGTCCGCCAGGGCCAGGCGGATCTTTTCCGCGATGAATCCGGCTTCGGCAAACGATTTGGCTTCATCGACCGCCAGTTCGCTGATCATCAAGACAAACTCATCGCCGCCGAAACGCGCCACGGTGTCCATCTCGCGAACGCAGCTCTTCAACCGCTCGGCCACCTCAACCAACAGCAGGTCGCCGGCGTCATGCCCGTGCTTGTCGTTCAGCCGCTTGAAGTTGTCCAGATCAAGGAACATCACGGCACCGTACAATCCGCTGCGCAGGCTGGCGGCGATGGTCTGGCCCAGACGATCGTTGAGCAGGCGGCGGTTGGGCAATTTGGTGAGCGCGTCCTGGAAGGCCAGTGGACGCAGCTGGTACTCCATCTGTTTGCGCTCGGTGATGTCCTGCGCGACAACGACCACGCGCGCCACCCGACCTTCGGCGTTCTTGATCACACTGCCGCGTGATTCCATTTCGCGGACGCTGCCGTCGGTCATCACGAGGCGATATTCAAGCGGATATCCCTGCCCGGTGTGCACGGTTTCCCTGAACACCTGTTTGACGCGTTCCCGATCTTCCGGATGGATTTGCGCGAAGGAATCGGTGCCTAGCAAATCACGGGGATCGCCGAAAAATTTCTTGTACGAGGGGCTGTTGTAGAGTCGCCGCCCCTCCGGGTCAACAACGGCGATGAAGTCGCCAATGTTCTCGGCGATCAGATGAAAAAACTCTTTCTGTTCACGCAAAGCTTCTTCCGCTTCTTTTCGCTCGGTCAAATCGATATCGAGACAGAATAGTTCCGGTGACCTGCCAATTGGATTGACCAAGGCATGGCTGGAGAAAACCGGCACACGGGAGCCATCTTTGCGTTTCAGGAACGACTCGCTGGCGGGAATAGGCTCGCCGGTTTTTACCATCTGTTGTATTGCTTCAGCTACCCCCTCCTTCATTTCCGCTGGAATATTCAGGTCCAGCAGATTCGCCCCCAGCGCCTCTGAGGCGCTGTAGCCATACAGTCGTTCTGAAGCCGGGTTCCAGAATGTCACCGTGCCGTTGAGCGTATACCCTTGAACCGCCACACCCGGAATGTTCTCCATCAGGGAGCGGAAACGTTGTTCACTTTCCTGCAACGCGGCCTCGATCTGTTTGCGTTCGCTGATTTCGCTCAGCACGATGCGCAGCACCGGCAATCCGTGGGTCTTCTGTGCTGTGGTGGCGGCCACGGGGCTGGACAAGGTAGTGGTCAAACTCGCCCAGAATGGTGTGCCGTCAGGCTTTATCATTTGCAACTCGCACGCCTGCGGCTCGCCGGTCTCGACAAGCATTTTGCGGTGCCGATAGAAGAGGTCCGCATAGTTCTTGAGGAAAAAGCGGGAGAACGGCTGCATGATCAGTGCGCCACGGTGCACACCCAACAGCGTGGCGGTGGTGAGATTGGCCTCCAGAATCAGCCCCTTTTCGCTGAGGGTGCAATAGCCCACCGGGGCCAAGTCATAAAAGTCGAAATAGCGCGCCCGCTCGGCATCCAAGGCAATCTGCGACTCGCACAGTTCCTCGTTCTGCATCTCCAGTTCGATCTGATACACGTGCAGCTCGTGGAGCATTTGCCGCATTTCATCGGGCGACAGGGCTTCAAGGCATTCAGGCAGGAAGGTGATTTGCGGCCGCAAAGTGGCCTCGGCGCGCTGGCGCAGTTGGATACTTTTGTCGGGGCGTTTATTCATGACATTCCTCGTAAACCGGTCGGTCAGCTAGGCGTCGGATCGATCGGCATTTCCGGACATCCCGGCAAGGTCGAAAAATCCGGTAAGGTTAAATTGTGCTACCCGGTTCTTACCTCTGTCCCTGTTCGGTTCATGCCATAGCCTCTGACCGACCTTGGCCGAGTGAGTTGCATGCCTGTTTTCACAGTAAGGGTCGTGGCCGTCCATAAGTTCAAAGCTGACCGGCCCTCCGGCGCTCTGCATAACGACATTGATACGTGAGTGGAGCGTGGTCAAAACGGGAACAAATACGAGTCATTAAAATCAAAGATACTGAAGGACGTGTCCTTCAGAAACCCTTTGTTTAACGAAGTGAGAGGTGTGACATGTTGATCAAACGATGGCAGGACTGGGTGACGTTGGTCGCCGGTATCTGGTTTGCCATTGCACCTTGGGCGTTGGGGCATGGCGATAGTGACAATCTGGTTCTTTATAACGCCGTTGCGGTGGGTATCGCTTTGGTTCTTTTTTCGGCCGGCGCCCTTGCCAAACCGGAAACCTGGGAAGAAGTGGTGGATTTTCTGATCGGTATCTGGGCCATGGCCTCACCGTGGGTGCTTGGCTTCAATGGGCTACGTGACCTGACCGTCAATGCAGTGGTGGTCGGTTTGGTCGTTGCCATCCTGGCCGCCTGGACGGCAATGGATCGCAGCCACGTCATTGAACGCTGGCAAAAACACGGCCCCGCCTAGACCAAGGAGCAGGAAGGGTCCCTTTGGGCACCCTTCCTTGTTTGCGGACGCATACCAGCTGACAAGAATCCCTTCCCCGTTATGGCGTCGTTGCGGGTGACCGCGCGGAGCCGCCTAGCCGCGATTGCCGGTTGTTCCCCGTCTGTATTTGCCCGCCGCGCCGAAGCGCGTCGTCTCAACCTCGTGTGTTCCGATCTTTGCGGATGACAGATCCTCAAGGATCGGGCACTCGGGGCGCTCGTCGCCATGGCAGCAACTCGCCAGTTTGGTTAGCGTTGCGGCCATGCTTTCGAGTTCGTCTATCTTGCGTTTGAGCGCCGCGACGTGTCCCATCGCCACCCGCTTCACGTCACCGCTCTTGCGCGAACGGTCCTGCCAGAGGGCCAGGAGTTCGGCAATCTGTTCGACCGTGAAACCGAGATCACGCGCCCGGCGAATGAAACGGAGCGAGTGGACCTCGGCCTCGCTGAAATGGCGATAGCCCGCTTCCGAGCGGCCGGCCGGCCGCATGAGGCCGGTCGATTCGTAATAGCGGATCATTTTGGCTGAGACGCCGGACGCCTTGGCGGCCTCTCCGATGTTCATCATGGCGGTTCTCCGGGTGACGGCACGCGCTTTCGCGTGCTGCGTTGTGCGTCCAATTATTTCGCAAAAACGGGATGATCGGGCAGGGAAGGAGCCCGGCCCGGCGCACCCTTGTCGCTTGTCGGGCGGTCAGCCCCGAATGGCGACTGGAAACGCTTCAGGCGCAGGGCATTGACCAGCACGAAGAGGCTCGACACGGCCATGGCGCCAGCCGCCAGGATCGGCGAAAGCAAGATGCCGTTGAACGGATAGAGCACCCCGGCGGCAACCGGGATCAGCGCGACGTTATAGGCAAAGGCCCAGAAGAGGTTCTGATGGATATTGCCGAGCGTTGCCTTGGACAGCGCGATGGCGTTGGGTACGCCGCCGAGGTCTCCTGACATCAGAACCACATCCGCGGCCTCGATCGCGATATCGGTTCCCGTACCGATGGCCAGCCCGATATCCGCCTCAGCCAGCGCCGGTGGGTCGTTGATGCCATCGCCCACATAGGCGATGGCGCCATGCTCGGCCCTGAGGCGCTTGACGGCATCCACTTTTCCGCCCGGCAGCACCTCGGCAATCACGTCGTCGATCCCCAGTTGGCGAGCGATGGCCTCGGCCGTGCGCCGGTTGTCCCCGGTAATCATGGCGACCTTGAGCCCCAGATCGTGCAAGGCCCGGATCGCCGCAGGCGTGGTGGCCTTGATCGGATCGGCGACCGCGATGATGGCCGCGAGCTTGCCGCCGATGGCCGCGTAAAGCGGGGTTTTCCCTTCGTCACTCAGGCGTCGGGCGCTTTCGGCAAAGATCGTTATATCCAGGCCGAGCTTTTCCATGAAGCGATCGGCGCCGATCTCAATGCGTAGCCCGCGTGCCTCCGCACGCACGCCAAAGCCGGTGACCGATTCAAACCGGTCGAGCCGATCCAGCGCCAGACTTTCGGCTTCGGCCGCCGCCACGATGGCCCGGGCGATCGGATGTTCCGATTTGGCCTCGACGGCAGCCACTTTGGCCAGAATGTCGCTTCGCATGAATCCGTCGGCAACGATCAGGTCGGTCAACTCGGGCTGGCCCCTGGTCAGCGTGCCGGTCTTGTCGAGGGCGACCACCCTGGCGTCGCGCAGGCGCTGCAGCGCGTCGCCCTTGCGGAAAAGTATGCCCATTTCGGCGGCGCGGCCGGTGCCGACCATGATCGACGTTGGCGTGGCCAGACCCATGGCGCACGGACAGGCGATGATCAACACGGCCACCGCATTGACCAGCGCGAACGACAACGCCGGTGAGGGGCCAAACACCAGCCAGACGACAAAGGTGAGCGCCGCCGAGACCATTACCGCGGGTACAAACCACCGGGTAACGCGGTCGACGATGGCCTGGATAGGCAGTTTGGAAGCCTGGGCCTGTTCGACCAGGCGAATGATCTGCGCCAGCACGGTGTCGCCACCGACCTTCGTCACCCGAAAAGTGAGCGCACCCGTTTGGTTGACGGTACCGCCGACCAGTTGCGCACCGATCGTTTTCTCCACTGGCACCGGCTCGCCGGTGAGCATCGACACGTCGACGAAGCTTGAGCCGTCGACCACTTGGCCATCCACCGCCAAGCGCTCGCCGGGGCGTACGTCAACGAGATCGTCGACGCGGACCGCGTCGATCGAGAGCTCGATCGTGCGGCCGTCACGAACGACACGGGCGGTCGTCGCCTGCAGGCCGATCAGGCGTTTGATGGCCTGCGAGGTGCGCCCTTTGGCCTGCGCTTCAAGCACGCGGCCGAGCAGAATCAGCGTGACGATGACCGCCGCGGCCTCGTAGTAAACGTTGACCGTGCCGGCGGGCAGGACACCCGGCGCGAACGTGGCGACCGCGGAATAGGCGAAGGCTGCCGACGTGCCGACGGCAACCATGGAGTTCATGTCGGGTGAGCCATGCAGCAATGCCGGGAAGCCGGCCCTGAAAAAACGCATCCCCGGCCCGAACAGTACGACAAGAGTCAGGGCGAATTGCAGAGTCCAACTGGCCTGCATGCCGACCGTCTGCATGATCCAGTCGTGCATGCCGGGAATTAAATGTGACCCCATTTCAAGGGCGAAAACGGGCAGCGTCAGGATTGCCGCATAGCCAAGCGCCCGCTTCCGATCGTGCATTCCGGCCGCGTGCCGCTCGGCGTCTGCGTCGGACGCCGCGCTATCGTCCACGACGACGCGTGCCTTATAACCGGTCTTCTCGATGGTGCGAATCAGATCGGCAGCGGTCAATGCACGCGTCAGTGTGACATGTGCCCGTTCGGTGGCCAGATTGACACTGGCGCTTAATACGCCGGGCACGCCGGACAGGGCGCGCTCAACGCGACCTGCACATGTAGCGCAAGTCATTCCGCTGATCGAAAGGTTCAAATTGGCGGTCGTGGCCGGGATTTGAGCAAGGGTTGAAGAAGTCATGCGGGCCTCCTGGTTGAGTGGTTGCGACAGATGAAACATCCATCTGTGATCCACTCTAGAGCTTCCAACGATGGGAAGGTCAAGGGCTTTTTTGACTTTTTTTGAAACCGCTCGATCATCGTGCGAGGGTAGGGCCGCATAGCCGCAACGCCGACTCGTTCACCGAAACCTGGAACACACTGGCGAGCGACAATCAGCTTAGCGAATAACTCCGCAGGCGCAGTGAAAGCTCCTTCAGTTGCCGGATGCTCGAGTCCTCAGCACGCTGGCACCAATCCTGAAGCCCTTTGATCAACTGCTCGCGCGAGGCGCTGGAGCGTACACACAAGGTTTGCAGTTCGCCACGCAAGGTGTAGGCCGTTTGCAAGGCATGGCTCTGCGTCAAGAGCTGTTCCAGGCGCCCGCGCAAATTCTCGGGGACAGCACTGGCCTTCATCGTCAGGCAACGTTTCAGCCCCTTGAACTGCGCTCGATTCTGTAGCTTGGCGAGCTCTGCGCGGTAGATCCGTTTCAAGGATTTGTCATATCGTGAAAGCATGTCGTAACGGTTGGCGACAACCGCCTGCAAGGTATTGTCATCAACCACCGGGCGCACGGGCCCGACATGCGGGACCGGAGCCACTTTCCTTACCTGCGCCAGACCCAGCGCCGCAAGAATGCAGATGTAAAACCAGCCCAGATCGAATTCGTACCACTTGTTCGACAGTTTGGCTGAGGTGATATAGGTGTGGTGGTTGTTATGCAACTCCTCGCCGCCAACAAGAATCCCGAGTGGAAAGATGTTCTTGCTGGCATCGGGCGAGCTGAAATTCCGGTAACCCCAGAAGTGGCCCAGGCCGTTGATCACCCCGGCGGCCCAGAATGGAATCCAGGCCACCTGAACAGCCCACATTACGGCCCCGGGGAAAACGCCGAACACCGCAACATCAATGGCCAGCATGACGACCACGCCCAATTTCTGGCACGGGGTGTAGAGGTGTTTCTCGATCCAGTCATCCGGTGTGCCGCGACCGTAGAGCTTTAAGGTTTCGACGTTGCGCGCTTCTTTGACGTAAAGGAACACGCCTCCCCACAGCACCCGGTTGATCCCGTAAACCTGCGGGCTGTGCGGATCCTCGCGGGTTTCGCACTTGACGTGATGCTTGCTTGCGATGGACGGACACCCACTCGCGGGTACTCATCCCGGTGGTCAACCACAGCCACAGACGGAAGAAATGCGAGGTCAGCGGATGAAGATCGAGGGCGTGATGCGCCTGATGCCGATGCAAGAAGATGGTTACCGCAGCAATTGTGACATGGGTTAAACCCAGCGTTACCAATACATAGGCCCACCATGGCCAATCAACTATTCCAGCGTACATGCCACCTCGCCTGTCTGATTCACTGAAGGGGTGAATCTCGTGGTTGGACAGCCAAGTACACCTTTCGATCACTGGTTATCAAAATAAAACAAAGAGCTTGCTGCAGTGTTGGCGGGAACGCCGGACGGCGAGGAATCCTGAACTTTGCTGCGCCTATTGCTTCAAATGCGAAAGGCGAGAAACAGAAGCACGGACCAATTCAGGAGACTACTGATGCGCACTACACTACCGACATCCTCAATGACGTCCCACGGACTACTGCGCCGCCGGACCGTCGCCGCCGTACTGGTGGCTGCGCCGGCGGTTTTACTGGGTGTCCGTGCTCAGCCGGCATCGGGCCAGCGAGTTACACCGGCGCAAACCGAAGGCCCGTTTTATCCGGTGACCTTTCCCGTCGATGCCGACCATGATCTGCTGCGCAACGGCGCGCTGGATTATCCGGAAGGGCAGGGCGTCTGGCTCGAAGGCAGTGTCAGCGACCTTGCTGGGCGGCCGGTTACCGGAGCGCTGGTGGAGATCTGGCAATGCGACCATGCCGGCCACTACCACCACCCCGGGGACGGCGGCAGGGCAGACAACCGATTTCAAGGCTTTGGCCGGGTCACGGTGGCGGCCGACGGCCGTTACCGCTTTCGCACCATCCGCCCGGTGGCCTACAGCGGCCGTACCCCGCATATCCATGTCAAGGTCCGGCTGGGTACTCGCGAGTTGCTGACCACGCAGGTCTATGTCGCGGACGATCCCGGCAATGCGCGCGACTTCCTGTGGCGCAGCCTGAGCGCCGCCGACCGTGCGGCGCTGACGGTGAAGTTTGCGCCGGGCAGCGACGGCTTGCGGGCCAGCTTTCCCATCGTACTCGCGGCCTGATCGAAGTTCCGGGCAGTTTTGTCAGTAATTTTTGTCAGTAATAATCGTGGCGCCATGATTCGCATGCGGCTCCGGGCCATGTCGAAAACGGCGCATGTATCAAACGGAATCACGTAATGGTGGCGTGAGTGCGGTGCAGCCGAAAAGTGGTGCTTCGGTTTCGTGCGACGGGGTTTTAGCGGTGAATGACCACGAGTAGCGCTCGCGCCTCGGTCTTGCCGGGGTTGCGGATGCTGTGGTTGCGGTCGGCCTGGTAACGCGCCGTCGCGCCGGCCTTCAGTTTTTTCTTCTCGCCATCCACTTCCAGTTCCATCGCCCCCTGTAACAGGGTGAGATGTTCGGTCGCGCCGGGACCGTGGGGGTTTGACGCCAAGATCCCATTCGGCGCCAGCGTCAGTTCGTACCACTCGAATTTCCCCGCCAGTTCCATCGGCCCCAGGATGCGCAGCACGTAGCCGGCATGGTCGCCCGGCAAGGTCGGCAGTTCGTGGGCTTCCAGTACCCGGATCGACTCTACCTCCCGGCCTTCCGAGGTGAGCAGTTCGCCGATGCTCACGCCCAGCGCATTGGCCAGCCGCCAGGCGACGGCAATGGTCGGGTTGGCCTTTTCGCGCTCGATTTGTGAAAGCATCGATTTCGATACGCCAGCCGCGCGCGAAAGGTCTTCCAGTGTCAAGCTCCGTGCAAGCCGCATCTTCTGGAGGGTCGCGCCGACTTCCGGGGGTGTTTGCGGGGTGCTGGGAGTTTTCATGGAGTGGCTTGCAAAGTTTAACGAGCGTGGTTAATATCCGTTATATCGAAAACGTGTTCTGTATAACGGAATTTAGGAACAATACTGAACAGCCATGCTAACAGACCGAACCGTCTTCAGCCAGACTACAGGAAACGCCATGACCACAAACAGAATACAGGACGCTTTTTACACCGGCTTGCAAGGCAGTCTGAACGCCCTGCGCGAGCAGGGACTGTACAAGCAGGAGCGAGTGCTGGCTTCGCGCCAAGGGAGTACGGTGGTCTGTGACGATGGCCGCCAGCTGATCAATCTTTGCGCCAACAATTATCTCGGCCTGTCCGGCGAGCAGGCTCTGGTCAAAGCCGCAGTGGCGGCGACCGAGCAGTACGGCTACGGCCTGTCTTCGGTGCGTTTCATTTGCGGCACGCAAACGGTGCACAAGCAGCTTGAACAGGCGCTGGCCGAGTTCCTCGGAATGGAGGATGCAATCCTTTACGCGGCGGCCTTCGACGCCAACGGTGGACTATTCGAACCGCTGTTCGACGACTCCGACGCGATCATTTCGGATACCCTGAACCACGCCTCGATCATCGACGGCATCCGTCTGTCGAAAGCGGCGCGCTTTCGCTATCAGCACAATGACATGGCAGATCTCGAAGCGCAGTTACAGGCCGCTGCCGGCCAGCGGCACAAGATCATCGTCAGCGACGGTGTGTTCTCGATGGACGGAACGATAGCCCAGCTCGACAAGATCTGCGATCTGGCCGAACGCTACGGCGCGCTGGTGATGATCGACGAATGCCACGCCACCGGCTTCATGGGCGCGACCGGGCGCGGCACGCACGAGCATCATGACGTGATGGGGCGCATCGACATCATTACCGGAACGCTGGGCAAGGCGCTGGGCGGCGCGATGGGCGGCTTCACGGCGGCTCGCCGCGAAGTGATCGACATGCTGCGCCAGAAATCACGGCCCTACCTCTTTTCCAACAGCCTAGCGCCGACTATCGCCGGCACCTCGCTGGAAGTCCTCAAGCGCCTGTCGACATCGACTGAACTGCGCGACCGGCTGCACGCCAATACCGCCTATTTCCGCTCCGCCATCGGCAATCTCGGTTTCACCATCAAGCCGGGAACACATCCCGTCGTGCCGGTAATGCTTTTCGATGCGCCACTCGCACAGAAATTTGCCCGACGCCTATACGAACTGGGCGTGCTGGTCACCGGCTTCTTCTATCCGGTGGTGCCGATGGGACAGGCTCGGGTGCGCGTACAGCTATCGGCGGCGCATAGCCGCGAACAACTGGATACGGCCTTGGCCGCCTTCGCCCAGGCGGGGCGCGAACTGGGCCTGTTGGCCAAATAAGGGAGAACAGCAATGGAACGAATTCTGGTGATTGGCGCCAATGGGCAAATCGGGTGCGAACTGGTTGAAGCACTGGCGGAAAAGCATGGGGCGGAGAATGTTGTTGCGGCCGACATTGGCGCGCGCAGTCTGGCCGGGGCGAGCTGTTACGAGACGCTCGACGTGCTCGATAGCAAGCGACTGATGCAAGTCGTCGACGATTACGGGATCAGCCAGGTTTACCAACTGGCCGCACTGCTTTCCGTAACCGGCGAACAGGCGCCGTTACGCGCCTGGACACTGAACATGAACGGACTGTTGAACATCCTCGAAGTCGCCCGCGAGCGAACGGCGGCAGGGAAGCCGCTGCGTGTTTTCTGGCCGTCGTCAATCGCCGCTTTCGGCCCGAACACGCCCGCCGTCGATACGCCGCAACTGGC
>JANNNT010000666.1:0-9935 GCA_031398685.1 Rhodocyclaceae bacterium
TGTTGAGCGATGTCTCGGTTATTACCCGTGACGATATTGAAAAGGCGCGTCCGCTTCAAACGCTCGGCGAGTTGTTGTCTCAGGAAGGCGGTGTCGAATTCTCTACACTCGGCGGCCCCGGTTCCTCATCCAGTATTTATATCCGTGGTGCCAATGCAGGACACACCTTGCTGCTCATCGACGGCATGCGCGTCGGTTCGGCTACGCTTGGAGCGCCGAGCATCTCGGCAATCCCGCTTTCCCAGATTGAGCGCATCGAGATCCTGAAGGGATCGGCTTCGTCGCTTTACGGCTCGGATGCTATTGGCGGTGTCATCCAGGTTTTCACCCGCAAAGGCGAAGGGGAAGCAAAGGCCAGCGCCGAATTCGCCACCGGCAGCTACCGGACCAACGAGGCCAACGCCGGCATTAGCGGACAAGCCAATGCACTGCGCTACAGTCTGCGTGTCGGGACAATAGACAGCGATGGATTCAACGCCATCAGCAGCCCTGCCAACGGCCAGTACAACAAGGACAAGGACGGGTACAACAACCTGAACGCCTCCGCCCAATTGTCGGTCGATATCGCCCGCGGCCACGAGCTTGGCGTGCAGGCCTTCTACAGCCGCAACAGGAACCAGTACGACGGCGTTTACTACGATGCGTTCTTCAACCCAACAACCGACTATGATTTCCGGTCGACAACCGTCGTCGAAAGCTACTCGGCCTATTCCAGAAACCGCTTAACGTCCAACTGGACGAGTCTGGTGCGTATTGGCCGGTCAATCGATGACTCCCAGGACAACGATAGCCCGACGACGCGCTCCGATTTCAGGACCCATCAGGATCAGGCCGTCTGGCAAAACGACGTCAAGCTGCCTTTCGGATCGTTGCTTCTGGCCGCCGAATCGCTCCGTCAGTCCATCGACTCCACCGGGACCTTCACCGAAACGGAACGCACCATCAACTCGCTGCTTGGCGGATGGACGGGTAATTTTGGCAATCACCGGGTGCAGTTGAATGCGCGCAATGACCGAAACTCCCAGTTCGATGACAAAACGACCGGTGGCGCGGCCTACGGTTACCAGATCAGCGATCAATGGCGCGGACGCGCCGCGTTATCTACCGGCTTCAAGGCGCCAAGTTTCAACGACCTGTATTTCCCCGACAGCGTGTTTTTCGGTGGCGGCAACCCGAATCTGAAACCAGAGTCTTCTCGCAACCGCGAAATCGGGCTGAACTTCGATACCGCCACAACGAGCGCGTCGTTAACGCTGTACCGCAACACTATCGACAACCTGATCCAGTGGAGCCCGGATGCTCCATCCGACCCATTCAACTTTTCCTGGCATCCGAACAATGTCGGCAAAGCGCGTCTGGAGGGCGGAACACTGACCGGTCGTCACAGCCTGGGCAACGTCACCTTGCGTGGTAGCCTTGATATCCAGAACCACAAGGACGAAACCACCGGCAAGTACCTTATCCTCCGCGCAAAGCGCCACGGCACGGTGGGCTTTGACCACAAGCTGGGTAACTTCACCTGGGGAGCCGATGTTCTGGCTGCGGGCGCGCGCTTCAACGATGCCGGCAATACCCAGAAACTCGGCGGCTATGCCACGGTTTCGTTACGCGCAGACTATCGCCTCGACCACGACCTCACGCTGTTTGCCAAGGCCGGGAACATTTTTGACCGGGATTATGAGCTGAGGCGAGACTATGCAACCGCCGGCCGGACCCTGTTCGTCGGGGTCCGTTACCAACCCAAGTAAGCGCAAGGGAAAAACCGTGCCCACTCGCCGCCGCGCCCTGCTCATCCTCGCTGCCCTTGCCGGGCTGGCGTTGCTGAGCATGGCGCTGGCGCTAATGGTCGGCAGTATCAACATCCCGATCAGCGAAGTTTCCAGCGCGCTGATCGGTTCGCAAGACAGCATCTCGGGCGAAGTGGTGCGCAGTCTGCGCCTGCCGCGCGCCCTGGCCGGTTTTGCCTGTGGTGGGCTGCTGGCACTGGCCGGCGCGCTGCTTCAGGTTCTGTTGCGCAATCCACTGGCCGATCCTTACGTACTCGGCATTTCCGGAGGCGCCGGGGTGGGTGCCTTGGTCGCCATTCTTTTCGGCTTTGGCGTCGCCGGCATCAACGGTTCCGCCTTTCTTGGCGCGCTCGCGGCGATGCTTGTTGTCTTTGGACTGGCGCACGGCGACGGCAGCTGGACGCAGACACGCCTCCTGCTCACCGGTGTCATCGTCGCCTCGGGCTGTGGTGCCATGGTGGCGCTGATGCTTTCGGTGGCCCCTGACCACAAACTGCGCGGCATGCTTTTCTGGCTGATGGGCGACCTGTCACAAGCCAATGACCCGATGCTTGTATTCGGCGTCCTCGTCGCCGTACTTTTGATGGCCATGCCTTTTGCCCGCGAGTTGAATCTCCTCACGCGCGGGGCGGACATGGCGCAAACGCTTGGCGTCCATGTCGACCGCTTGCGGCGCGGCGTGTATATCGTCGCCTCGCTGGCCACGGCCGCGGCTGTGACGCAGGCCGGCTCCATCGGCTTTATTGGACTGATCGTGCCGCATCTGGTTCGTCTGGCCGTGGGAAACGATCAGCGCCTGCTGCTGCCGGCCTCGGCGCTGGCTGGCGGCAGCCTGCCGGTGATCGCCGACACACTGGCGCGTTCCGTGATTGCTCCGCAACAACTCCCGGTCGGCGTTCTGACCGCGTTGATCGGCGTGCCGGCTTTCCTTTTTCTTCTGACCCGTGATGCGCAGAGGAAGCGCTGAATGAACGGCAATGCTCCTCTTCTCGAAGCGCGCAAGCTGACCGTCAGTATCGGCAGCCAGATCTTCTGCCGCGATCTCGACCTGACGTTGAAAGCGGGCGAGCGCCTAGCCATTCTTGGGCGCAACGGTGCCGGGAAATCGACCCTGCTCTCGGTGCTTGCCGGGCTGCGCGCGCCACAAGCCGGTGAGGTACTGATCAGCGGAACCAGCTATGCCGCGCTGGGCGCACGCAAGAGCGCACTTGTTCGCGGCTGGTTGCCGCAAGTACGCGGCGATGCCTTCGCTTCGACAGTGCTTGAAACGGCACTGGTTGGCCGCCATCCCCACCTTGACCGCTGGGGCTGGGAAACCGACAAGGACGCAAGGATCGTCCGCGAAGCGCTGGCGGCCGTGGATCTCAGCACATTTGAACAGCGCGATATCCAAACACTTTCCGGCGGCGAACGTCAGCGCCTGGCCATTGCCACGTTGCTGGCACAGGCACCACGGGTGTTCCTGCTCGACGAACCGATTGCCCACCTCGATCTGAAGCACCAGATTGCCATACTCGAACTTTTTGCCGGTGCAGCACGCGATTGCGGTGCTGCAGTCGCCATGGTGCTGCACGAACCCGCGCTGGCTTGGCGTTTTTGTGACCGGGCATTGCTGATCCATGGCGACGGCCACACCGAAACCGGGCCGGCCAGGGAAATGTTGACCGTCGACCGGCTCTCCGCGCTTTATCAATACCCGCTGCAAGCGCTGGAAAGCGACGGGCGAATCAGTTTCATTCCAAGGTGAGTATTTCCCTATGAACGATGCCGAAAAAGAAGGGCGCCACCTCAAACGCATGGCGCGCAAAAAGACCGTGATTGACGAAAGCATCGCGGCGGCGCAGGAAGAACGCGGTGTTCTGGTCGTCAACACCGGCAACGGCAAGGGCAAGTCCTCGGCGGCGTTCGGCGTGGTGGCGCGCGCCATCGGCCACGACATGAAAGTCGCCGTCATCCAGTTCGTCAAAGCGCGCTCCGACACCGGCGAAGAGGGCTTCTATCGGCGCATCGCCGAAATGATTCCTGGCTGTGTGCGCTGGCACGTTTCCGGTGAAGGATTCACCTGGGAGACGCAGAACAGTTCTCGCGACGAGGCGGCGGCGCAGGCGGCCTGGAAACTCGCCTGCGCATATCTGGCCGATCCTGAAATTGGTCTTGTCGTGCTCGATGAATTCACCTACACGCTCAAGTACGGCTGGCTCGATATCGCGCCTGTTCTCGTAGCGCTGGCGGCGCGGCCGCGCCTGCAGCACGTGATCATCACCGGCCGTGCCGCGCCCGACGCGCTGATCGAAGCCGCCGACACCGTAACCGACATGACGCTGATCAAACACGCCTTCAAGGCCGGTGTAAAAGCCATGCCGGGACTGGAGTGGTAATGACTACCTGCCCGGCGCTGTTCGTCGCCGCACCGGCCTCGGGGCAGGGCAAAACGACCGTCGTTGCCGCGCTGGCCAGACTGCACACGCGACTGGGACGAAAAGTTCGTGTTTTCAAGTGCGGTCCGGATTTCCTGGATCCGCAAATTCACGCCGTCGCCAGCGGCGCGCCGTGTCAGAACATCGATCTCTGGATGTGCGGCGAAGACGATGTCGCCTGGCGTCTGGCTGAAGCGGCGCGTACGGCGGACTTGATTCTTGTTGAAGGCGTCATGGGCTTGTTCGACGGCAATCCTTCGGCCGCCGAACTGGCGATCCGAATGGGCATCCCCATTCTGACCGTGATCGATGGCGCCGCGATGGCCAGCAGCTTCGGCGCCATTGCCTATGGTCTCAAGCATTATCGACCCGGCACGCCACTCCATGCCGCTTTCGCCAATCGGGTCGGCAGCGCCTATCACGCCGAATTGCTGGAAAAGAGCCTTCCACCGGATATCGCCTGGTACGGCCATTTGCCGCGCGATGTGGATGCGGCGATGCCCGAGCGCCATCTTGGGCTGCTGCCTGCGGCTGAAATTGCAGACCTCTCGCAGCGTATTGAGCGCATGGCGGATCTGCTGGCACCAACGGCGGCAGCCGGACTGCCGCCGCCGGTCAGTTTCCGCGACGCCAAACCGCCCGTAATGGCACCTCTGCTGCGCGGCAAAACCATCGCCATTGCTCGCGATGCAGCCTTCTGCTTTCTCTACCCAGCCAATCTCGATTGCCTCGAATCACTCGGTGCCACGCTCACGTATTTTTCACCGCTCGCGGCCAGCACACTGCCTCCCTGCGACGCCGTCTGGCTACCGGGCGGTTATCCGGAATTGCACGGCATGGCGCTCTCTGCAAACCGTCGCCTGTGGGCGTCGCTGGCTGCGCATATCGACGCCCACAAACCGGTACTCGCTGAATGCGGCGGCATGATGGCGTTGTTTGAAACCTTATGCGACGTGGAGGGCAAGGAGCACATCCTCGCCGGTGTGCTGCCGGGACGGGTGACGATGCAGAAAAGGCTGGCCGCGCTCGGGATGCAGGAAGTCGAGTTGCCCGAGGGCCGTTTGCGCGGACATACCTTTCACTACTCGAAAACCGAAACCGATTTGCTCCCACAGTGCACCACTTGCCGCCCGGATGGTCGTACCGGCGAGGCGGTTTATCGCCACCGCCGGCTCACCGCGAGCTACATGCACCTCTACTTCCCCTCCAATCCGGAAGCCATTGCCGGGCTGTTGCTCGAATAAACCCCCCGTTTTTTGTTTCGTTGTGGTCTTTTTTTCTTTATCCTGATTCGCCGTTGGCATGGTGGTCTGTGAGTCCTTGGTGCGACTGGGGAGTCAATATCTCATGCGAAAAACATTGTGTTAGAGGGTTACAATGCTAAGATTAAGAAAATGAAACGGGAGTCCAAAATGGCAAAAAAAAGTTCGCCGAAACCTGCAGCTGTTCCTCTGGTCAGCGCGGCAGTGCGCGTGCTTGCGGTCCTTGATCAACTCTCCCGGCAGCGCGCCATCGGGCTGGAGGAAATCTCCCGTGAAATCAAGCTGGCCAAGCCGACGGTCTACCGCTTTCTGCTCACCCTTCAGGAGCTGGGCTACGTGCGCCGGGTCGATGGCGACCGCTGGGCCATCACGCTGAAGATGTTCAATATGGGATCAAGGGCTCTTGACTACCTCGATCTGCATTCCGCTGCGCGCCCCATCGCCGAGGAGCTTGCGGAAGAACTCGGGGAGACCGTGCACATGGGGGTTCTGGAGGGAGACTCGGCAGTCTACGTCCTGAAAATTGAATCCCGGTACACCATCCGCATGTTCTCGCGCGTCGGGCGGCGCATGCCGCTTCACTGCACGGCCATCGGTAAAGTTTTGCTGGCGTTCTCCAAGGAAGAAGAGCGGGAGTCGGCGCTTAAAGGTGTGCGTCTCCTGGCCTTTACCAAGAAGACGCTTTCGAACCGTCCGGCCCTCTTTGCCGAATTGGATCGAATCCGCGAACAGGGATTCGCGCTGGACGATGAGGAACACGAAGAGGGCATCCATTGCATTGGCTCCCCCATCTTCGACCACACCGGTTCTGTCGTGGCGACGATTTCGGTTTCCTGGCCGGGCTTCCGCTATGCGCGCGGGGAGGAAAGCGAGAAGATCGACAAGATCAAGAGCGCCGCCGCCCGTATCTCCAACGTTCTGGGTTACAGCCCGGACACAGGGGCCTGATGGCACAACGTGCCCGGTTGCTCAAGCGCGTTCGGAAAATGCCTGAAAATGGAATTAGGTTCCAAAATACTTGATCAACCCGGCTGTCGGGTGTAGAGTAACTCTGGTCAGATTGTAAGGCCAGATCCCCGTCGCATTTTTCTTCCCCGCTTGACTTGTCTGGCACCGATCTCACAAGGGCCGTCCTGGAGCAAGGGGCGGCGTGGAATTGAACAATGGTGTTATTGGATGGTATGTAAAATGAGTAATGTATTCTTTCCCGATGCTGAACTGGCCCTGGAAACAGTCGAGGCCGGACAGGTCAGCCGCAAGATCCGTGCGTCCGGCGGAGGCCTCATGATGGTGGAAGTATTCTTCAATGCAGGCGCCTGTGGGGCCGAGCATCGGCATGTTCACGAGCAGGTCAGCTACTGCCTTTCGGGCGAATTCGTCTTCACGATAGAGGGCGAAACCACTACCCTGCGCGCAGGTGATTCGCTTTACGTCCCTGCCTCGGCGCTGCACGGGACGACCTGTGTCGTCGATGGCCGGCTGCTCGACATCTTCACGCCGCAGCGCGAAGATTTTATCAAGACTTGAATCAGGAGACTCCATGAAGCTGGAAACACGCTATTCACACCATCCGGAGGACGTGAAGGGTTACGACACCGAAACCCTCCGCCGCCATTTCCTCGTCGAGCAGGTTTTTGCAACCGGCGAACTGAAGCTGACCTATACCCATGTGGATCGAGTTGTCTTCGGCGGCGCGGTTCCGACCACGCAAGCCTTGGTGCTTGAGGGCGGTAAGGAATTCGGTACGCCAAATTTCCTGGATCGACGCGAACTTGGCGTGGTCAATATCGGCGGTAACGGCCGGGTCATCCTCGACGGCGTGGCGCATGCCCTGTCGAACGGTGACGGCCTGTACGTGGGCATGGGCGTCAAGTCGATCGCCTTCGAGAGCGACGACCCCGCCCATCCGGCCAAACTGTATCTCATGAGCTGCCCGGCACATGCCAGCTACCCGACGGCGCGCATTACCCGGGCGGATGCCAATCCCAAGAAACTGGGCTCGCCTGAAACGTGCAACGTGCGCACGATCTATCAATACGTTCATCCGGCGGTCTGCAAAAGTTGCCAGCTGGTCATGGGCGTCACGGTTCTGGAGCCGGGTAGCGTGTGGAACACCTTCCCGCCCCACACGCACGAACGCCGGATGGAGGTCTATCTCTATTTCGGCATGTCGCCTGATACACGCATTTTTCATCTGCACGGACAGCCGACCGAAACCCGCCACATCGTGATGGCCAATGAACAGGCCGTCATCTCGCCGTCCTGGTCCATCCATTCGGGGGTGGCCTCCGGTCCGTACTCCTTCATCTGGGGTATGGCAGGTGAAAACCAGACCTTCGACGACATGGATGGCCTCGGCCCCAACGATCTCAGATAAAAGGAACAGACATGAGTGGAATACTTGATGCTTTCAAACTCGACGGCAAAGTAGCTGTCGTCACCGGTTCAGAGCGCGGCCTGGGTCGCGGCATGGCGGTTGCACTCGCCCAGGCGGGGGCCGACATCGTCGGTGTGACTTACGCTGAAAACGCGCCCGAAACCGCCGCAGCGGTTGAAGCGGCCGGCAAGAAATACGTCCACATCCAGGCGAATCTCATCAGCATCGAGCCGGTCGAGCGTGTCGTCGAGACGGCGCTCAAGGCCTTTGGCCACATTGATATCCTGGTGAACAACGCCGGCATCATCACGCGTAACGACTCCGTCGATTTCACCGAGAAGGAATGGGACGATGTCATGAACATCAATCTCAAGACGGCCTTCTTCATGTGTCAGGCTGTCGCTCGCCAGTTCATCAAGCAGGGTACGGGCGGCAAGATCGTCAACATCGCTTCGATGCTGTCCTTTCAGGGCGGCATTCGCGTGCCGTCCTACACGGCGTCCAAGAGCGGCATCAAGGGCATCACGATGCTGATGGCCAATGAGTGGGCCAAGCATGGCGTCAACGTCAATGCCATTGCTCCAGGCTACATGGCCACCGACAACACCACGCAATTGCGGGCCGACGAAAAGCGGAATGCAGAAATACTCGAGCGGATTCCTTCCGGACGCTGGGGCTTGCCTGAAGATCTCGGCGGCGCCGTCGTGTTTCTCGCGTCGAAGGCCTCCGACTACGTGAATGGCTATACGATCGCCATCGATGGTGGCTGGCTGTCGCGTTAAGTTCTATTTTCAGGACGGAACAACCCCATGAAACCCTTCATGAACGCCGACTTCCTGCTCCCGGACGAGAGTTCGCAGCGGCTGTATCACGACTACGCGGCGCCGATGCCGATCATCGACTACCACTGCCATCTGCCGCCGGCCGACATCGCCCACGACGCCCTGTTCAAGAACATCGCCCACGCCTGGCTCGGCGGCGATCACTACAAATGGCGCGCCATGCGCTCGAACGGCGTGCCCGAGGACGACATCACCGGTCACGAACCCGACTACCGCAGCTTTCTCGCCTGGGCGAAGACCGTCCCGCGCCTGATCGGCAACCCGCTCTACCACTGGACGCACCTCGAACTGCAACGCTACTTCGGCATTGACGAACCGCTGTCGGAGAAAACCGCACCGATGATCTGGGACGCCTGTAACGCCCAGATCGTCAAACCGGAATTTGGTGCCCGTGCGCTGCTGACGCGGATGAACGTACGTGCCGTCGGTACCACCGACGATCCGGCCGATAGCCTTGAGCACCACCGCGCTTACGCCGCCGTGCGTAAGCCTGGCGAACCGGTGATGACCCCCAGCTTCCGGCCGGACAAAGCGCTGGCCATTGACGACCTGCCCACCTGGAAAGCTTACATCGAAAGACTCGGTGCCGCCGCCAACGTAGCCATCGCGTCCTATGCGGATCTCGTCATCGCCCTCGACAACCGCCATGCCGCCTTCCACGACCTCGGCTGCCGAGCCTCCGATCACGGTCTGGTGGTGCCCTTCGCCACCTTCGCTAGCGCACCAGCGCTGGAAACACTCGTCGCCAAACTGCTCAACGGATCGGTTCCGACCCGGGAAGAAGCCGAGTCCTTCAAGACGGCGATCCTGCTCGAGGTCGGGCGCATGAACGCCCGGCGCGGCTGGGTCATGCAGTTGCACCTGGCCGCCATCCGCAACCTCAACGCCCCGATGTTCAAGACGCTTGGGCCCGATACCGGTTACGACGCCGTCAGCGACGCGCCGATCGCCCAGAAACTCGGTGCCTTCATGAACGCGCTGCAGAGCGACGGCCTGCTGCCCAAGACCATCCTTTACTCGCTCAATCCCGGCGACCTCGAGGTGCTCGGTACGGTCATGGGTTGCTTCCAGGACGGCTCCATTCCCGGCAAGATCCAGTGCGGTTCGGCCTGGTGGTTCAACGACCACATCGAAGGCATGCGTCGGCAGATGGTCAGCTTGGCCAATCTCGGGCTGCTCTCGCGCTTTGTCGGCATGCTCACCGATTCGCGCAGCTTCCTGTCCTTCCCGCGTCACGAGTACTTCCGGCG
>JANNNT010000687.1:0-17255 GCA_031398685.1 Rhodocyclaceae bacterium
CAGATCGTTTTGTGCTTGATGAGTTCTGCAGTGAACCAGCTGAAGCCGAAGGACTTCGTCTCGGGGGTGAAGCCGGCGATGTCGTCGGTTTCGCCGGCGATGGATTCTTTGGCCACGAGGATGAGGTCGGGCGCTAACCGGCTTGCTGCATCCGCGATGGGCATTGTCTCCGGCGTCTGGCTGCCAGGACGGAAGTAGAGCAGCTGGTCGGAGGAGGCTTTGACGATGAGCAGCGCGGTGAGTGCGGGGGGCGAGGCATCGGCTTCAGAAGAGGCGGGTGCCAAGTTTTCCAGTAATGGAGGCGCTAGCCCGGCAAGAGAAGGCTCGATGGTGACCGGGGAAACGTGGCTTTGAAACGCAATCGCCGGGAGGGGCAGTTTCTGCCAGGCCAGTTTAGTCACCTGGCAATTGCCGGTCTTGATGCCCAGCGCACGCGCGGCTTCATGCAGAGTGGCGAGGGTATACGGCGGCGGGAAATCCTGCGCGATCAGGGAGGCATCGAACGGAATCCGGAATAGACCGCAGAGGCTGCCGAGGAGCCATAGGACATCCTCGCGCCTTACTTCTCCCTGAAGGTGCATGAGTATTCTTCGTTGTTATTGTGAATTGGGGTAAAAATTTTTGGGCGAGTCTAGCGATATCCCAACGGAAAGTACATATGACATAAGTCATAGGTTGTCGAACTATGGACACCAGGACAAGGCTGCAATCTACGCGGCACGTAAAGCTGGCGTGCGCTGTTGATTCGCGCATCGTTGTGAATACGCCGGTGTTTACGTTTAGCGTTTGCCTTCGGGTGAGGCGATCGGAAACTTTCGCGACGTCCAGCTACGAATCTTGAACCGAACGGTCAGAGAGGCCCGAGTTCAGCACCGACAGTGACGGCTTGGGGCTGATTGAGGCCACGAATGAAAACTCGTATCGTATCGATATACCCAAACGAACCACCGCATTGCGCGGTCAAGGCGGTGAAAGTGGCCAGCTTCGCATTTATTTTCTCATTACCACCATATTCATTTTCTCCTGCTCAGAATCCAAAATCGGTTTGCGATTCAGTGTTGATAGCTTGATCCGCCTTGCCTGCCGGTCTCCCCGGCCTTTTCTGCGTGTGCCTAACCCCAACCGCTGCACAAATCGCGTCACCGAAACGGCCTTGGCCCAGCGGCTGCCCCTGTGACAGTGCAAGGCGAATGTTGGCCAGCGCTTCATCATCCAGTTCGCTAAGAAACAGGGCGCGGTAAGCGGCTTGTCTTTCGGCGGCATCCCGATCAATAGCCAGAAATACCTGGTGTGGAGTAAATCGTGAATCGGCTTGGCCCAGCCCGTTTTGCCGGTAGCTGCTCCAGCGGTATTGGCCGGGGTCTTGCACCATCACGGCGCGGTCGGGCGATGTAACGTGATCAGGTAGGTTTCTGCCTGAATCGCACTGGATTTGTAGCGACCTTCCCGTAAGCTGCCTGTGCGCCGGTAGCTGCGGTTGATACCGTAATCCGAAACGGGTGGCCTTTGTTCACTAATGCCCCGCTGCCGTGGCGTCGACCTCCCGTATAGGTTTCGGCGCCAGCCAGATGGTGAATGCGGCAATGAAGAAGGCGATTCCGACCATCATCATGATTTCGTTGGTGGCCAGCATCACGCTTTGACTGGTCACCAACCGGTCTATGGTCGCGTTCACAGTATCTGCCGGCATCCCCGAGCTTAGCAGCGTCCGCCAAGCCAGCCAGTTCGGCATGGTTGGTCGTTGTGCGGCCTTCCCAGGCGGTATTGACCAGAGACGTGGCAAAGGCGCCTGAAAGCGTGCGCAGAAAGTTCATCAGGCCGGCGGCCGAGGCGGTTTCCTCTTCCTTGACGCTGGCCAGCGCCAGGCCGGTCAGCGGTATGAAAAAGAACGGCATCCCCAGGCCCATGACCAGGAGCGGCAGCGAAATATTCCAGTTCGTCATGTCGGTTGTGGCATGGGTGCGCCACAAGGTAATCGCGCCGAGCCAGAAAATGCCGGCAAAGACCAGCTTGCGTGGATCGAGTCGGGCGGAGAGCGTGGCCGCCAGCGGTGCCACCAGCACGGCAGTTACACCCGTCCAGGCCGTCGCCATTCCGCCACGATGGCCAGCGCGATGATCTTGGACGATGAGAACCAGTCGAGATCCTTGCCTTCGTCGAGCATGATCTGGAGTGAGCCGACCCAGAGGATCAGCAACACCAATCCGATGCGGTCGATCGGTGTGCGTTCCAGCGGCATTTCATATCGCTTCACGAGTTTCCAGGCGAAAACCGAGCACGCCAGGGCGATCGACAGGTTGATGAAGAAAATTCAGGGCCACGAGTGGTTGTCGCAAATCCAGCCCCCGAGAATGGGTCCGAACTATTTCCCGTCAAAGGAAGTGCTGTTCTTCGAGGTCATGTTTCAGGCCACCGAGAATGAGTTCGAGGCCGTACACGCTTGTGTTGATCCGGCCAGCGATCGTCTCGATGAGGTCATGCGCGAATTCGGAGAACGCCTGTTAAGGCTGATTTATTCGCCTGAACTCCTGCCATTAAGACGTTTGGTCCTCGCCGAGTCTGGGCGTTCAGAACTCGGGTGCCTGGTCTATGAGCAAGGGCCAAAACGAAGTCATGCGATGCTGGCCGATTTTCTGCTGCTTGCCACGAAGCAGGGAAAACTCCGACGTCGCTCTGCACGCAGGAAGTATTGAACAACGAAGACATCACCGGGTATGTACAGCGCGGCGCGAGGCCCGCCTGCAGGACATGGGGAAACAGGGTCTGACGCGCGGTTTACCGGGGTGCTGCCGTGCTTGAGACGGTCGTGTCGTCCAGCCCCACACGCCCAACAAATGGCAGGCGTAGCCCCGGGCTGTTCAGGTCGAGACCGAAATTCAGCCCCAGAATGTTCAACTCGAGGCCTTCCTCGAACCCGATGCTCAGCCCCAACAGGCCGACAAGAGATACCTGCAATCCACTCCCTGAAGCCGACAGACCCAGCGGACGGCTGATCGGACGGTAGTCCTTGCCGATGGCGTTGGCCGGTAGATCGAGCCTCAAAGCGGGAACCTCGCGTCCGATGTGGGCCAGAAATGTGTTGCTGTTGGGCCCCGGATAGCTGCGGTAGGTATCCGTATAAGGATAGCTTTTGATGGCCGTCTCGATCTGGCTGATCAGGGCATCGACGCCGTCGCCCCGATGGTCTACCAGGACCGTCGGTCGCGCGCCATACCATAGCCCGTCGGGAAGCGCGTAGTCACGCTGGACCACATCATTGCCGCGCCATCCGACCACGTCATAGCGGGTGAAGGCGGTTTCACCCGATCTTTTGTAAATGATCCAGGGATGTTGCGCAAATAAACCTCGCCAGCCAAACGTTGCGGCCGAGTACACCTGAACGATGGCGATATCGGCCTGCTGGACAGGGTCCGGGGCGATGCCCGCCGAGTGGCGCGGCGCCGTGCGCCAACTTCGACTTTCGACACCGCTGTCTGTCAACGAGGCGTCGGCGAGGCTGAGGCCGAAAGACAGACTGAGTACGACTGCAAACCCGAAACTAACGCGTTTTCTGAAATTCATGGTTTTCCCGGAGCCGGAAGGTGACGGACTTTGTTGAGCAGCAACGTGCCATTTCACACCTGCCATCAGGATACGCGGCTACCCAATAGCACGATGTATCCGACAACCAGGTCGAGATCTGTCACTCGAAATAGAGCTTAGGATAATGCGTTGCCGGAGTAAAGAAGCGAAAAATCAAGTTATTTTTCGATCGTCGGCAGTGGTTTGGCGGCTGCGATGGACTCGGTATGCGCGACGCCCGATAATGCGTGCTCGCGTTGATTTAAAACGCTGGCGTAACTTGGAGGCGGACGATGGATCTGTGGGAATGCCCGGCGGTAGTCACCGGGGCGGCATCGGGTTTGGGCGCGGAGACCGCGCGCCACCTTGTCGAGGCCGGCGCCAAGGTGACGGTGATCGACATCGATGCCGTCGGCGTTCAGAAGGTCGCTGACGAGATCGGCGCGCTCGCTATTCACTGCGACGTTGCCGATGCGCTGGGCGCGGAAAAGGCGATCGCCAAGGCACGCGAGGTCAACGGCGCCGCCCGCGTGCTGGTGCATTGTGTTGGTCGAGGCCACTTCGCGCCGATTTTCGGTGACAACGGCCCGATGGCGCTGGAAGATTTTCGCCAGCTCGTCGAGGTCAACTTGATTTCAACCTTCAACATGATGCGGCTGGCCGCCGCCGACATGGCGCTTCTGCAACCGCAGGCCAGCGGCGAGCGCGGCGTCATCCTGTGCACCGCTTCGGTCTCGGCCTACGAGGGGCAGGTCGGCGAGGCAGCCTATGCGGCGTCCAAGGGCGGCGTCGTCAGCATGATCCTGCCCGCGGCCCGCGAGCTCGGCCCTTTGGGTATCCGCGTCGTCGCCATTGCACCCGGGCTGTTCGGTACGCAGACGCTGTTCGCTATGGAACAAGACCTCGATTCCCGCTTGGCGCGGCAGATCCCGTTTCCGCACCGCTTCGGCGACCCCGCCGAGTTTGCCATGCTGGTCATTCATGTCCTCAACAACGTCATGATCAACGGTAGTGTGCTGCGCCTTGACGGCGGCTACCACCGCTGATTGCAACCACGTGGCCGTGGAGGAGGGCGCCGTGAACAAGACCATCGTGATGCACCTCGTCTCGCATGCCTCGGGCGAACTGGTCGAGATGCTGGCGCGTAACGCCATTGCCCAGCTCGACGGCGTCGAGGTGAAACGCCGACTGTGGAAGATGGTCCGCCGCCTCGATCAGCTTCCCGAGATCCTGAGCGCGCTTGCCACTTCGCCCGGTTATGTCCTGCATAGCATCAGTCACAGCGACGTGCGCGAGGCGCTTGAACAGGGCTGCCGCCTGCTCGACATCCCGTGCCAGTTTTCGCTTGAACCGCTGATCGGCCGACTGGCCGAATATTCCGGTGCGGCGATACAGTTTCACAACAGCTCGGGCGATGCGTTTGACGAGGACTACTACCGCCGCGTCGAGGCCATGAAGTACACCCTGGCCCACGATGACGGCATCGGTAGTGACGATCTCGAAGGCGCCGACGTCATTGTCGTCGGCGTGTCGCGGACGACCAAGACGCCAACCTGCATGTACCTTGCCTCGCGCGGCATCAAGGCCGCCAACGTGCCGCTGGTAGCGGGAGTGCCGCCGCCGGTCGGGCTATTGCGCGCCAGGGAGCCGCTGGTTGTCGGGCTGACCATCAATCCGGCACATCTGGCCATGATCCGCGCCGCCCGCCTGAAAAAGCTGAACGACGCGGCGAACACCGAATATGCCGACCTGGATAGCCTGCGCAAGGAGCTTCTCGAAGCGCGTCGTCTGTTCGTTCGCTGTGGCTGGCCGGTGATCGATACCAGCCAGCGCGCAATCGAGCAGACGGCGTCGATGATCATCGAGTTGCTGCGTAAGCGCGCAGGCGACGGCTCTTAGGATAAGGGAGCAAACCGTCGCGCCGAAAGCGTAATGGGTGCCGCACCACGGGGCGTGGGAACGTCCCCCGTTGCTGTACCACAGTAACGCGTCGGGCAGGTGCGCGGTGTCCCAGCCATGGCATCGAGCTCAGGGCGCGGGTTTGGCAATAACGGCGCGCCGGGGTTTGAACAGTGCGTAACGCGCGACCAGATAGCGCGCCAGCATCACGGCGATCATCGTCCCACCCCAGGTGGCTTGCGTGAGCTGGGTGTTCACCCCGAGCAGGTTCAATCCACTGGAAATTACCTGCAACACCAGCAGCGCAATGAACAGACCGGACACTTTGCCGAGGCCGCCATTCGGGTCGACGCCGCCGAGGATGGCCGCCAGCACCGTGATCAGCAGGTAGGACGCGGCATAGCCCGCGCTGGCCGAATTGAAGCGCGCCATCATCAGGATGGCGGCGCACCAGCACAGTACGCTCGATGCGGTATAGATGCCGATCAGCACGTCGCGTGTATTGATGCCGGAATAGCGCGTGGCTTCGAGGTTGGAGCCGACCATATACACGCTGATGCCGAACCGGGTGCGCGAGAGAAGAAGTCCCACGGCGATGGTGGCGGCAATGAAGATCCAGAACGGGAGCGGCATGCCGAGGAAAATGGAGTTTCCGAGCGATTGCAAAATCTCGGGAAACCCGGCAATTGGCTTGCCGCGCGTGAGCCAGATGCACATCCCGTTGATGATGGACATGGTGCCCAGGGTTACCAGGATCGGGTGCGTGTTGAGTGTGGCGACGAGGTACCCGGTGATGGCGCCAACGATCAGGCAGGCGACGAGTCCGGCAATCAGCGCCAGAAGCACAATCGAGCCGGCATTGCTCCCGGCATCACGGCATCTCCTTAGCATTTATGGAGGCTCGTTGCGAGCCACTTTGCTTCACCTTTCCTAATCCCGATCCTGCCGGGCTACGACCTCGGTCTTGCTTCTGGTCAAACTCGGCGAAATGGTTTTGCGTCTGCGCTGTCGTTCATCCTCCTTCCCAATGGAACAGGACGTCGGCTCTGGACTTGGTGGCTTCGATCCGCACGGCGTTGGGTTCGTCGGTGTTGGCCACCCAGTTTTGGGCTTCGACCAACGAGCGGCCGTAGCGCACATGGCGTTTCACCAGCCGGTCTTGACGGATGGCATGATCGACATCCACGTACCAGACTTCATCCAGCAAATCCCTGATTCCGGCCCAGTGGCCATGGTCGAGCAGCAGATAGTTGCCTTCAGTAATGACCAACGGCGTTTCCGGAAAAACGGGGATGGCATTGGCGATCGGCTCCTCTATTTCGCGCCGGAACTCGGGCGCATAGACGATCTCGTCGGCGGGTTGCGTTTTAAGGCGGCGCAATAGCGAAACGTAGCCCGCACTGTCGAAGGTATCTTCGGCGCCTTTGCGCGAGGCTCGCCCCAGCCGGGCAAGTTCGACATTGGCCAGGTGATAGCCATCCATGGGGACAGCCACCGCGCGCGCTCCCAAACTATTCAGAAGGGCATGGGCCAGCGTCGATTTGCCGCAACCGGGAGGCCCAACAATGCCCAGAATCTTTCGGCCGCCACGGGACACCAAGGCGTCCAGCCTTGCTTTGTAGGCTTCTGCGATCATTGGGCTGGTTCCGGGTGACAGGGCACTCGCTTCGGTGTGCTTTGGGGTTCTTGTTCATTTCCGCCGTCCGGATCTGGCCCGGCTGGCGCGTGAATAGCCAACGGATTCATATGCAAAACACCTGTGAAATAGTTTCGGTTGTTTTAAGGGTTGATCATTTGCATCACACTTGTGTATATTGTGTAACAACTACGCAAAAGTCAACTTTAAATAACGCAGTAGTGGCGTGTTGAGTTGTACAATTGATTTGAAATTTGGGGCAAACGTGAAACCACCTGCAGAGCAAGGGCCATGATTCGCGGTCCTGGAATACAGCTCGGAGAAGGCCGAGTTCACTGTCTTTCGGGGAGTATATGGACAATTCGACGGTGCTGAATGTGACCGTAGCAGCCGGGCCGGGGGGCATTCTGGCCTTGATTCGTTCCGGGGAGGCGGTGACTCGGGCCCAAATCATGAAGGTGACCGGGCTGTCCCGTTCGACGGTGGCGCAGCGTCTGGATGCGTTGCTTGCGTGTGGCTACATCGCCCCGGCGGCGACAGAGAACTCCAACGGCGGACGGCCGCCGGGTGCGTTCCAGATCAATCGCGATGCCGGGGTGATGCTGCTCGCCGCGGTAGGCGCTGGAGCGATGCAGGTGGCGGTGTGCGACATGGCGCGCACGATTCTCGCTCGCCAAAGTCACAAAGTCGCGGTAGCCGACGGGCCGACGGCCGTGCTGGGAGAAGTTGCCTCGCACTTCGATCAATTGCTCGCGCAGATGGAACGTACGCGCACGAACGTCAAGGGCATTGGAATCGGCTTGCCGGGGCCGGTGGAATTCGCGCAGGGCAAGGTTGTCCGGCCGCCGATCATGACCGGTTGGGATGGCTATTGTGTTCCGGACTTCTTCGCCGCCGACTACCGCTGCCCGGTTGTCGTCGATAAGGATGTGAACCTGATGGCCTTGGGCGAGCACCGGGGGGCGTGGTCTGATGTCACCCACCTGTTGTTCATCAAGATCAGTACCGGGATCGGCGCCGGCCTGATCATGGATGGCGGTCTGCAACGCGGCGCACAGGGCGCCGCAGGGGATCTCGGCCATTTGTTCGTGGGCAATATCGAACCCGAACATACGGAAATCTGTCGCTGCGGGAATACCGGCTGCCTGGAGGCCTACGCCTCGGGCTGGGACATTTGCCGCGATTTGACGGCGAAGGGCCACAAGGCCGACAACGTGCGCGATGTCGCCGATTTGGCTCAGCACGGCGTGCGTGACGTGGTCGAACTGTTGCAGACTTCGGGTCGGCTGATCGGCGAATCCGTTGCCGTCGCGGTGAGCCTGCTCAATCCGTCGCTGGTGGTGTTGGGCGGCGAACTGGCGTTATGCCAGAGTTATGTGCTTGCCGCGGTGCGCGAAACCGTATACCGCCGTTCCCTGCCGCTGGCCACGCGCAATCTGCAGATCGTCACCAGCAAGCTGGGTCACGACGCGGGGCTGATGGGCGCGGCGCAGCTGGTGAGCGATGCCGTCTATGCGCCAGCCGTGGTCGATTCCGTCTTGGAACAGTACAGGTAGAGCCGCCCTCGGAGAGAATCGATTTGGCTCTCGATTTCATACCTGAACTGTCAGCTTTTTTATGGGTTTTATAGGCGTCAACTTAAAGGGAAAGGAGTTTCTGAATGAAGCACGGTATTTATTATTCCTTTTGGGAAAACGAATGGAACGCTGATTTTCTCTATTACATCGAGAAGGTGGCCAAGCTCGGGTTTGACGTTCTGGAGATCGCGGCCCACCACATCAACAATTACAGTCCTGGCCAACTCAACGAAATTCGTCAGAGTGCCAGGGGCAACAACATCATTTTGACTGCCGGAATCGGACCGTCCGTGGAGAAGAACCTGTCCTCGGCGGATGCGGCGGTGCGCAAGGCCGGAAACGCTTTCTTCAGGGAAACGCTGACGAACATCGCCAAACTCGATGTTCATATCATCGGCGGCGCGCTTTACTCGTACTGGCCCATCGACTATTCCAAGCCCGTCGACAAAGCCGGTGACCGCGCTCGGGGCATCGAAGGGATCCGTGGAATTGCCGATTTCGCCAATGAGCTGGGGATCGACCTGTGCCTTGAAGTGCTGAACCGATTCGAGAACCACGTGCTCAACACCGCCGCCGAAGGTGTCGCCTTCGTTCAGGAGGTTGGAAAACCCAACGTCAAAGTGATGCTCGACACCTTCCACATGAACATCGAGGAAGACAGCATCGGCGGGGCGATAAGAACGGCCGGCCCGCTGCTGGGCCACTTCCATACCGGCGAATGCAACCGGCGCGTCCCCGGGAAAGGCCGGGTGCCGTGGCGCGAGATCGGCGAAGCCCTGCGTGATATCGGCTACGATGGAACCATCGTCATGGAGCCCTTCGTCAAGATGGGCGGAACCGTCGGGTCGGATATCAAGGTCTGGCGCGACCTCAGCCAGGGCGCCGATGAAGCGCGAATGGATCAGGATGCGCGAGAGGCCCTGATTTTTTCCCGGTACATGTTGGGCTGACCGGTTCCTGGATCCGGCGCTGTTCCGGCGCTCCGGCTACTTCAGCAGTTCTCGCCGAATCGCTGGTCGCTGACCAACGACCAGCGCTCGGTATCGCCGCCGCGTTCCTGCAAATCGAGCAGCCGAAGGGCTAGGGGCGATTTCTCGCGCGCTTCGTAAAAGCGGATGGATAAAGCGTGTGCCGGCAAAGACAGCGGCAAGACGACTGCAGACGCGCCGTCGTCACCTTCGGCCGGCAGCAGGAATCCCGGATGAAGCATGACTTTGCCGGCCGGCTTTTCGCGCACCTTGACCAGCAGCGGCACCGGTATTCCGGAAATTAGATTAGCGATAATGCACAGGCTACCGTCGTTGCGCGAATACAGGCTGCTGATCATGGCCAGGGCACACTGCTCGTTTTGTGGCTCTTTAATGGCCAGCAGACCTCTGAGCACCAGGCGAACATCACTGATTCCGGCGGGTCGCACCAGATACAGTTCGTCGTGCGCGCGGCGCATGACTTGCCAGGTTTCCACTTCGTGCTCGCTATCGCTCTCCTCGTCACGAACGACATGACCGAACAGGGCCATTTGCTCCTGGCTGAGGGTGCTGCCACGCGAGGTCGCGCTCAGTTCAGTGTCTTTCAATCCACGCCCGCCCAATAGCCAAAAAATGTTCTCCAGCCCTGCTGCTACCGTGGTTGCGACGGCGGCCTTGAGGTTTTCAAGAACCGCCTGTTGCGGGTATCTCAGATGATCGGACAATTCATTCAGCAGCGACACGCAGGCTTCGCTCGACAGGACGTTGCCGAGTTTGAGACTTTCCGGAGATTTACCCTGGTCCAGCAACTCGAGGCGCTGGCGCATCTTGCGCAATACGGGAGTCAGCGAGAGCCAGCGTGCGGTGCCGGCAACCCTAAGGTTGTCGTGCAGGGGCTGGTCCTGCGCCAGGTCGAGGGCGATGCAGCAGGATCGGGGGCTCTTGTCCGGCTCGGTAAGCACTTTGGCCTGCTCGCGCCAACGCGCGAGCCAGCGGACGATGGCCGAAAACTGAGCCCGCGAGAGGGTAAAGGGGCGTGCCAGATGCAACAGGACGGCCATGCAATACTGGCCGCTGATCGTCGACTCGCTGGTTTCCCTGAGCAGAGAATCTTCAACGAGTTCGTGCTCGATACCGAGCTGTTCGGCCGACGCCCATACGGCATGCAGGTTTCGCCAGAATTTGCCATCAAGCTCGGCGCCGGCGAGGTAGCAAAGCATCTGTTCCATGCGCAGACAGGCCAGCACACGGTGCGCCACTTTGCTGTTGTGGAGCTCTAGCGAAGGGTCGCGGTCAAGGCAGGCGCGCAGGCAATGCAGATAAGCGACACGACAGGCGCACCAGAGTTGGCGCGTTGTATCAAACGCGGTCTGTTCAACAGGCAACAGCGGCAGAGGCTTGTTTTCGTAGCGTCGCTGGCATTCGCCGCTCACTGCAAAAATGGTTTTGCGTAGCACTTCGAGTGTTTTGAAGCGCTCTCTTGGCGAGGTGCGATAGGTGTTGAAGGCTTGAAGCTGCGTAAGCAGCTTGTCCAGCATGGCTGGCGCATTGGCCTGTGGTTGCTTGGCAAGCCACGCCGCTGCAGTTGCGGCGTTGAAGAATTCGGCTTCGTTTTTCTCTTGAGTTATCGGCAAGGAAAACCAGGTCATCGACGATCCCTCATACGGGTTGAAAAAAGTTGAAGCCGCCCGAATTGGGCGGCTTGCCATACAGCCAGAACCAGGCCAGCAGCGCTGTTTCAGCGCTTTGACTCAGCCCGGGTTTTCAGACGCTTGTTATTTCTTGGGATCTTCACACAGCTCAAGCAACACGCCACCGGTTGATTTTGGATGCAGGAAGGCAATATCCAGACCTTCGGCGCCTTTCCGTGGCGACTTGTCAATCAGCTGCACGCCTTTTTCTTCCAGTTCAGTCAGGTTGGCTTGAAGCCCGTTGACGGCAATAGCCAGATGCTGAATGCCTGCGCCTTTCTTCTCGATGAATTTCCCGATCGGACCTTCCGGATCGGTCGATTCCAGCAATTCAATTTTGGATTGTCCGACTTTGAAGAAAGCGGTTCTGACCTTTTGTTCCGGCACTTCTTCGATGGCATAGCATTTCAGGCCAAGCTGTTTTTCCCAGAACGGGATGGCTTCGTCCAGGCTTTTGACGGCGATACCGATATGTTCGATGTGCGAAATGTCCATTGCAATTTCCTTCAGATGATAAAAAAGTTACGTGGGTCAAGTTGGATTTTAGCTTATATGCGTCAGCTGCTGAGAAGCACCTCCGGGTCAGCCACTTGATCTCTCCGTGATCCGTAGCTGAGTCCGCTCAGCGATGTCGCCGGAAGGACCAGACGAGCATAACGACGCCGATCAGAATCATTGGCAGCGACAACCACTGTCCCATGCTGATGACCTCCGACAAACCGAAGATGCCATCATCCGGCGTGCGGAAAAATTCGGCAATAAAGCGCAAGCAACCATAGCCGATGAGGAACACCCCGGAGACGGCACCGCGTGGTCGCACCCCGCTGGAGAAAATCCACAGGATAACAAACAGCAGCACGCCCTCCAGCCCCGCTTGGTAAAGCTGCGACGGATGACGCGGCAAATTGTCGACCTGGGGGAAAATCATCGCCCAGGGCAGGCTAGGGTCACTGACGCGCCCCCACAGTTCGCCGTTGATGAAGTTGCCGATACGCCCGGTAGCCAGTCCCAACGGAACTAGCGGCGCGATGAAGTCGGTGATGTCAAGCCAGGGGCGTTTCATTTTTCGAGCGTAAAGCGCCATGGCGACCAGTACGCCGAGGAAACCACCGTGAAAGGCCATGCCCCCCTTCCACACCGCGAAGATTTCCAACGGATGGCCAAGGTAGTAGCCGGGCTCATAGAAAAACACCTGACCCAGACGGCCGCCGAGAATGACCCCGAGCACGCCGTAAAACAGCAGATCGTCGAGCTGCGGCACTGACCAGCCGGCTTGCGCAAGCTGCGGATGCGTCTGGATGCGCCGCCTGCCAAGCCACCAGAATTGGAGAAAGGCGGCCAGATACATTAGCCCGTACCAGTGGATGGCCAGCGGGCCAAGCGAAACGGCGATGGGGTCGAACTGGGGATGAATCAACATGGTGAACTCAATAAAAAATCGTCATTCCGGGCTTACCCGGAATCCAGCAAAGCACCTGTGGAGTCCGGCTTTGGCGGAATGACGCGGGTGAATGAATCAGCTCATTGGCTGAAGGGTACATCCATTGACGAGCTGAATACCTCATGGATAGGCGATCTACAGCATAGGTCAATGCGTGCGGTGCAACAAGGAAATAGCTTACAGCCTCAGTGCGGCCAAGAGCTGAATTGGGAGCTTATAGTCACGTATGGCTTCCGCACCCGGTTGCGGACATACGAAATACTGCAAGTGTCTTTAGTTGGCAATGCTATGCAGCAGCATTGCGTGCTGATCGAACGGAAGCTTATTGCGAGGTAAATAGATGGCTTCTTACGGCAGACTGATTCATCCAAGTGTCCAAAAAAAATACTTTCAGCATTTTTTCATCGTATCACGGTCGACCTTCAGGATCCGAGCGGCGCCCACCCTGAAAACCACAGGAGCTACCGAGACGGCGGACCGCCTCTACATCCAAAGCCTGCATGCGCACGCGATCGGCAGGCTACCGCGATGACGCGCGCACGGACATTCACCCTGTCGGCCGCCCGCACGTATCAGATGCGACTGCAGGTATGCACCAGCGGAGCAGCGTTCATATGACCCAATCAGACCTTCTTTTCGGTACTTCCATGGCGAATCGGTCGCACGCAGTCTGAACGCGAGTCCGTTCATTTGCGTATTTATAAGTCCCATGCGCCCGCTAATACGTTTCAAGCATCCGCCGTGTCTATCTCCGCGTTTTTCGCCTAAGGTCGCCATAAACCGCATAAATTCAACTATTCCGTCGGTGCTGAGTGGCTTGTTGCACTTGTTCTATGATGGCCAGACGACTCCGCTGGCAAGGATTAGATACTATTTCCGATAAATATATACATCTATTCCGCATAGTGCTCGCAAGTTTACGCCTCAAAAAAAAGCATATTAGTACCAACAATAGGGGGCAATCGAGTTATCACCAATAGATCAAGCAGAGTAATACTTCAACTCGCCGCAGTCATTCGGCGTTTACCAACTTTTCTTCAACAGGGGACAAACATTATGCTTAAAAGGTCACTAATTGTCGCTGCCTGCCTGACCGCGACATGTTCTGTTTCTGCCACAGAGCTTGTTGTCGCGACCGTGAATAACGGTCACATGATCGAGATGCAAAAACTCACCAAACACTTTGAAGCCGCTAACCCGGATATCAAGGTGAAATGGGTCACGCTGGAGGAAGGGGTCTTGCGTCAACGCGTCACGACTGACATCGCCACCAAGGGCGGTCAGTTCGATGTGATGACCATAGGAATGTACGAAACCCCGATCTGGGGCAAAAAAGGGTGGCTGGCCGAATTGAAGACCGACGCGGCCTATGACGTCGACGATTTGCTGCCCGCCATGCGCAACGGCCTGTCGGTTGACGGCAAACTCTTTGCGGCGCCGTTCTACGGCGAAAGCTCGATGCTGATGTATCGCAAGGATCTGGCCGACAAGGCTGGCATCACGGTCAAGGACAAACCTACTTGGGGCGAAGTCAAGGAACTTGCGGCCAAGATTCATGACCCGAAGAATGGCGTGTACGGTATCTGCCTGCGTGGCAAACCTGGTTGGGGCGATAACATGGGCTTCATTTCCACGCTGGCGAATACCTTCGGCGGTCAATGGTTCGATATGAGCTGGAAACCGCAACTTGAATCCAAGCCGTGGAAAGACGCGATCACGTTCTACGTTGATTTGATGAAGGCCTACGGCCCTCCTGGTTCTACGGCCAACAGCTTCAATGAAATTCTGGCGCTGTATAACGAGGGTAAGTGCGGCATGTGGGTTGATGCGACGATTGCCGCCTCGTTCATCAGCGATCCGAAACAGTCCAAAGTCGCTGACAAGGTCGCTTTTGCCCAAGCGCCGACGATGGTCACTCCGAAGGGTGCAAACTGGTTGTGGGCGTGGTCATTGGCCATCCCGGCCGGTTCACAGAAAGTTGAAGCCGCCACCAAGTTCATCACCTGGGCAACCAGCAAGGACTATATCAACCTGGTTGGCAAGGAAGTGGGCTGGGGCAATGTTCCTACCGGTACGCGCAAGAGCACCTACGCCAATGCCGAGTTTCTGAAGGTCGCCAAGTTCGCTGCAGCAGAAAAAGCTGCTATCGATAGCGCTAACCCGAACGATCAGACGTTGCCGAAATCACCCTACACCGGTATTCAGTTCGCTGCCATCCCCGAGTTTCAGTCGATTGGTACTGCGGTGGGTCAGCAAATGAGTGCTGCGCTGTCCGGTAAATCCACGATCGACGAGGCGTTGAAAGCATCGCAGGTCGCCGCTGACCGCGAAATGAAAAAAGCCGGCTATTACAAGTAGGCAATGCATCCGTAGCCATAATAACAAGCCTATTTAGCGCAGGGCGTCTAAGAAGGAAGTGACACTCATCTTCAGAGTGATCCATCTTCTCTAACAACGCTCTGCGTTCTCTTGGGTCACCTCAGCGTTCTATCTCAAATGGGGATTTGGGTGAAAAGCTGTGTTCTGTGAGCGGATATCGGGATGACACATGCCGCTACCTGCTCACAGATCTTTTTCCAAGGGTCAAAAGAATGAAACGTTTACTCCCCCGCCTCCTGCTGGCCCCCGCCGTCGGCACCCTGTTCCTGTGGATGATCGTCCCGCTGGTGATGTCGATCTACTTCTCGGTCATCCGCTACAACCTGATGCAGCCGGAAAAGTCCGGTTTTATCGGACTGGACAACTTCGAATACTTCATCACCGACCCGTCGTTTACGACGGCTACGGTCAATACCCTCTTGCTACTCGGTAGCGTGATCCTGATCACCGTCGTACTCGGCACCCTCATCGCGCTGCTCACCGACGACCCCTTCCCGGGGCGCAACATCGTCCGCATTCTCCTGATTTCCCCGTTCTTCGTCATGCCCACGGTCAATGCCCTGCTGTGGAAGAACATGATGATGAACCCCATCTACGGCGTCCTGGCCCAGGTCTGGATGTTCTTCGGCGCCGCACCGGTCGACTGGCTGACGGACTTCCCCCTGTTCAGCGTGATCATCATCGTCTCCTGGCAATGGCTGCCCTTTGCCACCCTGATCTTCGTCACCGCCCTGCAATCGATGGACCGCGAACAGCTTGAAGCCTCGCGCATGGACGGCGCCAACTACCTGCAACAACTGCGCTACCTGTACATCCCGCACCTGGGGCGCTCATTCGCGGTGGTGGTCATGATCGAAATGATCTTCCTGCTCAGCGTCTTTGCCGAAATCTACACCACCACCGGGGGCGGGCCGGGCGATGCCAGCACCAATATCGCCTTCCTGATCTTCAAGCAAGCCCTGCTCAGCTTCGACGCCGGAGTGGCCTCGGCCGGTGCGCTGTTCGCCGTCGTCCTGGCCAACATCGCCGGCGTCTTCCTGATCCGCATGGTCGGCAAAAACCTCGACAAGTGAGAACCCCATGACGCAACTACAACTCAATCTGGCCCTGAAAGTGCTGCGCACGATTCTCTCCTGGGCGGTCGCGCTGGTACTCTTCTTCCCGCTCGGCTGGCTGGTCCTGACCTCGTTCAAGACCGAACTGCAGGCCATCGCGGTGCCGCCGCTGCTGTTCTTCACGCCGACGCTGGAGAATTTCTCGATCGTTCAGGAACGCAGCGACTACATGCTCTACGCTCAGAACTCGCTGATCACCAGCGTCGCCTCGACCATTCTGGGTCTGGCGCTGGCCTTCCCGGCGGCGTATTCGATGGCCTTCATCAAGGGCAAGTACACCAAAGACATTCTCATGTGGATGCTGTCCACCAAGATGATGCCGGCGGTCGGTGCCCTGGTCCCGATCTACGTCATCGCCCAGACCGCCGGCCTGCTCGACACGCGCCTCGTCCTGACCATCGTGTTCACCCTGAGCAACCTGCCGATCATGGTCTGGATGCTGTACTCCAACTTCAAGGAAATCCCCGTCGAGATTCTCGAAGCCTCGCGCATGGACGGCGCCACGCTGTGGCAGGAATTCCGCATGGTGCTGCTGCCGCTGACCCTGGGCGGACTGGCCTCGACCGGCCTGCTGTGCCTGGTGCTCTCCTGGAACGAAGCCTTCTGGTCACTCAACCTCTCCGCCGCCAAGGCCGGTACGCTGGCCACGCTGATCGCCTCGTACTCCAGCCCCGAAGGTCTCTTCTGGGCCAAGCTGTCCGCCGCATCCTTCATGGCCATCGCACCGATCGTGGTGTTTGGCTGGTTCAGTCAGAAACAACTGGTGCAAGGCCTGACCTTCGGCGCCGTCAAGTGACAACATAGGGAGACATTCAATGGCTTATCTGCAACTGCGCGGCATCGAAAAATCCTTCGGCGAACAGCGCGTGATCAAGGGCGTTAACCTTGACATCAAACAGGGTGAATTCGTCGTCTTCGTCGGCCCCTCCGGCTGCGGCAAATCGACGCTGCTGCGCCTGATCGCCGGGCTGGAAACGACCACCGCGGG